>JAJTXO010000185.1 GCA_021463315.1 Caldilineales bacterium
CTCAGGGCCTGGCATCCTAGCGGCTGAGGCCGCTTGGCGCTTTCAGCCAGAGGGTTCAGCCTCTGGCCGGTGGCTGGAACCCACCGGCTGAAAGCGCAAAGGCCCCTCAGGGCCTGGCATCCTAGCGGCTGAGGCCGCTTGGCGCTTTCAGCCAGAGGGTTCAGCCTCTGGCCGGTGGCTGGAAGCCACCGGCTGAAAGCACCAAGGCCCCTCAGGGCCTGGCATCCCAGCGGCTGAGGCCGCTTCGTGCTTTCAGCCAGAGGGTTCAGCCTCTGGCCGGTGGCTAGGGCCTGGCATCCCAGCGGCTGAGAGCCTGCCCTGAGCGCAGCCGAAGGGCCGCTTCGTGTTTTCAGCCAGAGGGTTCAGCCTCTGATTCTGGCTCTGCGCTGCCCGCGGCCATCGGCCTGGCCTTGGGCGCGGCCTACGCGCTGCGCCGCCGCCAGGCATAACCTCCTTTCGCCAGACCTGCGAGGTTGCCGACAGCCTCGCAGGTCCTGATCTCAACACGCCTGGCCGGCTCGCCCTGCCAGGCGTGTTTTCGTTATGGGCTGCCTTGCCAGATCGTTCGTCTGGCGGCAGGTGTCGGAGGGCGGCGCCAGCCACCCCGTTGCTCAGCTTTTGTCGATTTTCCCGCAGATGTGTATACTTCGGGCGTTGCGGATGTCCGCAACTCCTCAGTCGTATGAACGCAACATCCGGGGAGCGAGGTTGTCACAGCGCTCATCTCCGTTGCTTCATCTGGTTTGACGGTTGTTTCAGGAAAGGAGGCGCTCTTTCACCGTCGATCCCTTGCTTCAGAGCGTTGGACCGAGCGAGATGCTTCACCCGTCTGCATCTGCCAGTCTCGTCACGTCTTCCCCCCCCCCATTTCAGCCTGCCCGCGGCCTTGCTTCCCCTTCCTGCCCGGGCCCACAAGGAGTACAACCCGTGAAGACGAAGATTCTTACCGTCCTGACGTTGATCATGGCTTTCTCCATGATCGCCAGCGCCGCTTTGGCCGCTCCCGCGCCGCCAGCCTCGCAGGCCAGCGGTCCCGCCCCCGACGCGGCCGCAGCTCCTCTTATCCAGGCTGCTAACGCGGCCGGCCCCGCCCGCTATTTCGTCATCCTCGACGAGCCCGCGGTGCCCAACTATACCGGCGGCATCAGCGGCTTTCGGGCCACCAACCCGGCCGTCAACGGCATGCCGAAGCTCGACGTTGACAGCCCCGCGGTCAAGGCCTACGCCTCCCACCTGGAAGCGCGCCAAGCAGCGCTGATCGCCGATATCAACCAGACGCTGGGCCGCGCGCCCGTGGTGGACTCCCAGCTCCAGTACGCGCTCAACGCCGTGATCATGGTTCTTGATCCGGCCGAGGCGGCCACCGTGGCCAAGCTGCCCGGCGTGGCCCAGGTCGAGCGCGAGACCATCGAGCAGGTCGACACCGACTATGGCCCGACGTGGATCGGCGCCAACACCATCTGGAACGGCGCCAACACCGGCGGCCTGCCCGGCACCAAGGGCGAGGGCGTGATCGTCGGTATCCTCGACACCGGCATCAACATGGATCATCCCTCCTTCGCCGCGACCGGGGACGATGGGTACACCCACACCAACCCCTACGGCGCGGGCGTCTACAAAGGCCTCTGCGCCAGCGATCCCGGCACGTGGCAGTGCAACGCCAAGCTGGTCGGATACTGGATCTACACCGGCGAAACCGCCGACGACGAAGACGGCCACGGCAGCCACACCGCCAGCACCACGGCTGGCAACCATCTGAACCCCGGCAGGGTTGTCCTGGGCTCCTATGGCTACAGCCCGGCCATCTCCGGCGTCGCGCCGCACGCCAACATCATCGGCTACGACGTCTGCACCCCCTCGGGCTGCAATTCAGGCGGCATGGTCAGCGCGATGAACCAGGCCATCCTGGATGGCGTCGACGTGATCAACGTCTCCATCAGCATCAGCGGCAACACCTGGACCGGCGCCCAGCAGCAGGGCTATTTCTCGCTCTTCAACGCGGGCATCGTCTCGGCGCGGTCGGCCGGCAACAGCGGCCCCGGCGCCAACACCATCGGCACGACACCCCCCTGGGTGATCACCGTTGGCGCCAACACCCATAACCGCGCCGGCAACAACGCCCTCATCAACATCTCCGGCGGCAGCACAACGCAGGCCAACCTGAACGGCAAGGGCTTCTCCAACAGCTCCGTCGTGGCGCCGATCGTCTATGCCGGCAACGCACCCTACAACGACCCGCTCTGCCAGACGGCAACGCCCGACGCCGCCTTTGCCGGCAAGATCGTCCTTTGCGATCGCGGCACCAACGCCCGCGTGGCCAAGGGGTACAACGTGCTGCAGCGCGGCGCGGTCGGCATGGTTCTGGCCAACGACGCCGCCTCCGGCACCTCGCTCAACGGCGACGTGCATTGGCTGCCGGCCGTCCAGATCAGCTACGCCGACGGCGTGGCGTTCAAATCATGGCTGGGCTCCGGCTCAGGCCATCAGGGCCAGATCGCCGGCACGACGATCAGCACCGCCCCCGCCAACGGCGACATCATGGCCAGCTTCAGCTCGCGCGGGCCGCACACGGTGCTCACCCTGATGACGCCCGACGTGACCAACCCCGGCGTGGACATCCTGGCCGCCTATCGCTCCGGCGCCACCGGTCCCGAGACCCCAACGGTCGAGTACGCCGTGGTCAGCGGCACCTCCATGTCCAGCCCCCACACCGCCGGCTCGGCCGCGCTGCTGGTGGCCCTGCACCCGACATGGACGCCGGCCCAGATCAAATCGGCGATGATGGGCACCGGCAAGTTCCAGGGCGTGCTCAAGGAAGACGGCGCCACCCCGGCGATTCCCTTCGACATGGGCGCCGGCCGCGTCGACCTGACCAACGCGGGCAACGCCAGCCTGATCATGAACGAGACGGGCGCCAACTTCACGGCCGCCAATCCATCCAGCGGCGGCGACCCCATGACGCTCAATCTGCCCAGCATGATCAACCCATCATGCGCCGGGGCCTGCTCCTGGACCCGCACGCTGCAGGCAACCCGCGCCGGCACCTGGAACGCCAGCTACGTCACGCCGACCGGCTTGACCTTGGCAGCCACGCCCAGCACCTTCACCCTGACCGCGGGTCAGACCCAGGCGCTGAACATCACGGCCAACGTCGCCGGTGCGCCGCTCAATCAGTACATCTTCGGCTATGTGGTGCTGACGAAGTCCGGCTCCACGAACCCCGGCGACGTGATCCACCTGACGGTGGGCGCCCGCCCGATCGGGGGCCAGGCCACCATCAACGTGACTCCGGCCAGCCTGGCCGCCACGCAGGCCCCCAACACCACCACCAGCCAGAACCTGACCATCGGCAACGTGGGCACGGCCCCGCTGACCTGGCAGATCGCCGAGGCGCCAGCGTCGGTGCGCATCGCTCTGGAGCCAGAGGGCGCGGAGGCGATCAACGCGCCGGTCTCGCTGGTTCTGGATGACGGCAGCGTCGAGAACAACATCGGCATCGGCGGCACCGCCCAGTTCATCTGGCTCAACCGCTTCACCCCCTCGGCCGGCAGCTATCCCTTCGCCCTGAACCAGGTCCAGGTCTACTTCGAGTCTGCGACCAATGTGGCTGTGGGTGACGACATATTGCTGGCGGTCTATCAGAACACCAGCGGCAACGCGGACCCGGCCGTCGGCTCCAATCTCCTGGCCACCTTCCCGGTGACGGTGGGGGCGATCGACGCCTGGAACAGCTACAATCTGAGCACGCCGGTAACGCTCAACGGTCCCGGCGACGTCCTGATCGGCGTGATCGCGCAGGAGATGCCCGGGACCAACTACTGGCCGGCGGCCATCGATCAGACCGCATCGCAGCAGCGCTCCTGGGCCGGGTGGTGGACGACGGCCACCGCGCCCGCCCTGCCCACCTTGCCGCCCGATGACACCTGGGGACTGATCGACTCGTTCGGCGCACAGTTCGCCGGCAACTGGCTGGTGCGCGGCTATGGCGAGAGCGGCGGCGGCGGTGGGGGCTGCACCAACCCGGCCGATGTGCCGTGGCTGAGCGTGAACCCCACCGGCGGCACGACCAACGCCGGCGGCAGCAGCAACGTCACGGTCGGCTTCAACTCCGCCGGCCTGGCATTGGGCACCTACAACGCCAACCTGTGCGTCACCAGCAACGACCCGCAGACCCCACTGGTTGTGGTGCCGGTCAGCCTGACGGTGGAAGACACCAGCGCGCTGCGAGTCTGCAGCACGCCGCAGTTGCCCATCCCTGACGGCAACCCTGCGGGCATCCCCGACACGCTCACCGTGGCGGCTAACCAGACCATTGCCGACCTCGACGTCTACGTCAGAGCCAACCACACCTGGGTGGGCGATCTGAAATTCATCCTCACCCATGTGGATTCCGGAACGACCGTGACTCTGATCGATCGGCCCGGCTACACCGGCTCCGGCTTCGGCTGCTCCGGCAACGACTACGATGTGACGGTGGACGATGAAGGTCCTGACACCGCCATCGAGAACCAGTGCGGCGCGACGGCTCCGGCCATCACCGGCGACGCGCCGGGCGGCGATCCGCCCAACGCCTCGCTGCTGGCAGCCTTCGACGGCGAGAGCTCTCAGGGCAACTGGACGCTGACGGTGTCCGACAACGCGGGTGGCGACACCGGCACGCTGATGGAGTGGTGCGTCGACGTGACGCCGGTGGCGTCGGCCGATCCCAACATCGACGTGGATCCGCTGAGCATGGCCAGCACGCAGCCGGCCAACACCACCACCCAGCAGACGCTGGACGTGAGCAACACCGGCGGCGAGGACCTGACCTGGGCTATCGCCGAGGAACCCACGGCCGCGCCTGAGCTGGCCGACTGGAGCGACAACTTCGACAGCTACGCCACCGGCAGCCAACTGCACGGCCAGGGCGGCTGGAAGGGCTGGGCCAACGATCCGGCGGCGGGCGCGCTGACCAGCGGCGACCAGTTCCGCAGCTCACCCAACTCGGCCGCCATCCTCGGCGCCAGCGACCTGGTGCATGAGTACGGCGAGACCGACGGCCAGTGGGTCTACACAGCCTGGCAGTACGTGCCCGCCGACTTCACCGGCGAGTCGTACTTCATCATGCTCAACTCCTACGACGACGGCGGCGTTAACAACAACTGGTCGACGCAGGTGAGGATCGACGGCGCGGCCAACACGGTGGTCAACGATGGCGGCGCCTCGGGCGGTTCGCTGCCGTTGGTCCGGGGCCAGTGGGTCGAGATCCGGGTCGAGATCGATCTGGGCGCCGACACCCAGGACTTCTACTACAACAACCAGTTGCTCTACTCGGGCACCTGGAGCGGCGAGGTCAGCGGCGGCGGGGCAACCACCATCGCGGCGGTGGACCTCTTCGCCAACAGCGCATCGGTGGTCTACTACGACGACATGAGC
The DNA here is from genome assembly GCA_021463315.1 of Caldilineales bacterium. GTDB lineage: Bacteria > Chloroflexota > Anaerolineae > JAAEKA01 > JAAEKA01 > JAAEKA01. Next base: position 5,416 of record JAJTXO010000185.1, read on the forward strand.
CTGGTGAGCGCGGGCGCGCCGGCGGTCTGCAGCGCACTGGCGAACATCCCGTGGGTCAGCGTCTCCCCGGCCAACGGCGTGACTCTGCCTGGCGATACCACCTCGGTGGATGTGACCTTCGACTCCACCGGCCTGGCTGTCGGGACCTACACCGGCAACCTGTGCATCGAGAGCGACGATCCCGATCCCGGCCCCGGCAACGAGACCGATCTGGTGGTCGTGCCGCTGCGCCTGGTGGTCGAGGGCCAGCCGCCCAACATCGACGTAGCTCCGCTGAGCCTGAGCAGCACGCAGCCGGCCAACACCAGCACCCAGCAGGCGCTGACCGTGGGCAACACCGGCGGCGGCATGCTGGACTGGACCATCGACGAAGAGAATACCACTGTCTTCCCGGCCATCGTGCCTGGTCCGCAGGTGGCGCAGCCAGCGGCTGAGCTGGCCGGCGCGCCCGCGGGCGCTGCGCCTGAGGGCGCTGGCAGCTCGGCAGTGCGCTGGGCCGGTCCGACGGCCGTGCTGCACGACAACGGCCCGCTGACGACGCATCCTGGGGCCGGCGCCGGCGGCGCTGACGCCAGCGTCTTGCAGACCAACCTGGGGCTGAGCACCTATGGCTTCGGCCATGCGGTGAGCGGGGCCTTCCGGGTGGCCGACGACTTCACCGTGCCGGCTGGGTCAGGCTGGATGGTCGACTCGATCACCTTCTTCGCCTATCAGACCGGCTCGGGCACCACATCGACGATCAACGCGGTCAACCTGCGCATCTGGGACGGCCCGCCTGGGCAGGGTGGCAGCAACATCATCTTCGGCGACACCAGCACCAACCGGTTGACTGGCACCGCCTTCAGCAACATCTACCGGTCCATCGACACCGACATCGCCAACAACCAGCGCCCGATCATGGCCGACACGGCCGCGGTCAACACCTACCTGGCCCCCGGAACCTACTGGGTGGACTGGCAGACGGGCGGCTCGCTCTCCTCTGGCCCGTGGGCGCCGCCGGTGAGCATCCTGGGCCAGACGGGCAAGCCTGGCGCGAACGCCGTGCAGTTCGACGGCAGCGCCTGGAACCCGCTGGAGGACACCGGTGCGCTGGCGGTGCAGGATCTGCCCTTCATCGTGGAGGGCACCGCGGGCCAGCCTGAGTGCGCCATGGTGTTGGACATGCCGTGGCTGTCGCTGGACAGCTACGCCGGCTCCAACGCGGGCGGCTCCAGCACGGCCTTGACCGCCACCTTCGACTCCACAGGCCTGGCTGTCGGGACCTACACTGGCAACCTGTGCGTCAACAGCAACGACCCCGACGCCGGCCCCGGCAACGGGACCGAGCTGGTGATCGTGCCGGTAGAGCTGACGGTCCTGGCTGAGCCTTCTATCTCGCTGGTCAAGACGGTGGGCGTCACTCCTGGCGTCTGTGCAGCCACCAGCAGCATCAGCGTGCCGGCCGGCACCACCGTGTACTACTGCTACACCGTCACCAACACCGGCGATGTGACGCTGAACTACCACGATCTGACGGACGATCAACTGGGCGTGATCTTCGCCGGCTACAACTACGCGTTGACGCCAGGCAGCAGCTTCGACACAGTGGCTGCAGGCTTCAACGTCTCGGCGGCGATCAACGTCCCGACCACCAACGTGGCCACCTGGACCGCGATCCAGTCGCCCACGGGCGGCTCGTCGGCCATGGCCACCAGCACCGCCTTCGTGGATGTGACCTACTTCTCCTGCCAGTACCCCGAAGAGGACTTCGAGGGCGGCGTGCCCCCGTTGGGCTGGAGCGTGGTCAACAACGCGGGCGGCCCGACCTGGGGCAACATCGCGGCCTGTG
>JAJTXO010000186.1 GCA_021463315.1 Caldilineales bacterium
CAGCCCCGCAGGGGCTTCCACCTGGTAGCCGGGCGATTCCATCGCCCGGCGGGCCTGCATCGCCCGGCAGGCCGTCATCGCCCAGCGGGCCGCCATCGCCCAGCGCCACCGCCGGATCGTAAACGATCCGGCTACCAGGTGCAAGGCCCTCCGGGCCTCCAGACGCGCACACCCGCCAGCCCCGCAGGGGCTTCCACCTGGTAGCCGGGCGATTGCATCGCCCGGCGGGCCTGCATCGCCCGGCGGCCCGCCATCGCCCAGCGGCCCGCCATCGCCCAGCGGGCCTCTTTTCTAGATTTTCAGCCCCCCACAGGGTGAACTAACGTTAAAAATGGTCCAATTCCTGACACAATCTCGCACAAAACTTGACACGACTGTAATCAAACTGTAAGCTTCCGACGCTTGATTCGGAAACGCTTGCCTGCTATACTATTCCTGCTTCATTCACACAGGTCGTGGCGGAGCGGCGGCATCGCACCGGTCCCAGTGCCGTCCTGGCAATATCCGATGTAGTCATTCATAGGGGCAGCGCCGATCTATCTGCTGCAAGGAGGTGACGTGCTCCTGAGACGATCGCTTGATTGCAGAGACCCCGCTGGTTGAACAAGATGCCACGCATCATCAGAGACCGGGATCTGATCCTTTCGCCGCATGAGAGAAGCCAGCAATCTGAGCCTGGCATTTCCACCATTTCATCGTTAGGTTCTGTAAGGAGACAAATCGGATGCAACACAAGACAGCACTGAGCAAGACAGTGCGCGTTCTCGCTGCGCTGATGGTGGCGCTGGCGACCGTATTGCCGACCGTGGTGGCAGCCTCGCCCGCGACCGCACCGAGCGCCACGCCGCTGGCGCAGCCGGAAAGCGGCACCATCACCGGCGTCGTCTATCGCGACTACAACGCCAACGGAACGCAGCAGACCTGGGCCAACTCCGGCAACACCTTCAACGAGCCGGGCATTGCGGGCGTCGTGATCACAGCCTACGACGCCAGCAACACGGTGCGCGGCACGGCCACCAGCGGCGCCAACGGCAGCTATTCGCTGAGCGCCACCGGCACGGGCCCCTATCGCGTGGAGTTCACCCTGCCGGCCGACGGCAGCCTGGACTTCCTGTCGCCGGGCGCGGCCGGGGCTACCACCGTGCAGTTCGTGCCCGACGGCAACTCCAGCAACATCAACGCGGGCTTCAACAACCCCATCGACTACTCGCAGGATGCGCCGCCGTTGATCACGCCGATCACCTTCGTCGGCGCCCGTTCGGCCGCAGTCCGCAACGAGTCCATCGTCGGCATCGGCTACAACGACAGCGGCAACCTGTCTGCGCCTGGCAGCCACACCACCTACGCGCGCATCAGCGCCACCGGCACGCTGTACGGCATGATCTATCAGCGCCGGTCGCAACTGATCCTGGCCGGCGCCTACCTGAAGTCCTACGCCGACATCGGCCCGGTGCAGAGCAGCGGCTGGCTGCAGAACGTCGATCCCATGGGCGCGATCTACGCCAGCCGCACCAATGTAGCGCTGCCCAACGAGGCGGTCTACGCCAACCTGAACAAGATCATCGACCCCAGCACGGGCCTGGTCATTCCCGGCAACCCGGCCGGCGTCAACCCGCGCCAGACCGGCTCGTACAACTACACCAGCAATCTCTGCCCCACGGCGCCTGCCAACGGCCGCGACTGCTGGAACCACGACCCGGCGGCCTGGGACAAGGTGGGCAGCGTGGGCCTGGGCGACCTGGACGAGGACGACCAGGAGCGCTTCGTCTTCGTGGTCAACCTGGCCGACAAGAAGCTCTACCAGTTGCCCATCGACCCGAACCCGGCAAACTGGCCGATCACGACGCTGGCCGCGCCGCCGGTGACGATCCCTGACGACTGCGCGGTCTCCAGCGATGCAGTGCCCGGCGGTCTGGGCTTCAAGGATGGCAAGCTGTACGTCGGCGTTACCTGCACGGCCGAGTCGTCGCAGAACCTGGCCCAGCTCAAGGCCGAGGTGTGGGAGTTCAACCCTACCACCCAGACCTTCGCCGCCACCCCGGTGCTGACCGTGCCGCTGAACTACACGCGCGGCTGTATCTGGACTAACGGGATGACCACCACTGTCCCAGCCGGCGGCTGGTTCGGCACCAACGACGCCAAGTCGACGACCAACAACCCCAACACCAACTGCGAGCCCTACATCAATGGCTCCGACAACGACTTCCACAACGTGAAGTGGAACCCGTGGCCGGCGACCTGGCAGGCCCACTACACCGGCAACAAGGGCGTCAACGCCCCCGGCAAGCCTGGTTGGGTCAACCAGAATCCTCAGGACCTTGTGCAGATCGAGTATCCTCACCCCTGGCTGAGCGACATCGTCTTCGACGGCAGCGACATCCTGCTGGGCTTCCGCGATATCAACGGCGACCGTACCGGCAACCAGGTGCGCTCGCCCAACATCACGGCGGCCGCGCCCCCCAACAGCGGCGGGGGCGTCATAAATGACGTTGTCAACTACGCCTACGTCATGAACGGCGCCGGCTTCGGCGACCTGCTGCGCGCCTGCGGCCCGATGGGCAACTGGACTCTGGAGTCCAACGGCGCCTGCGGCAGCCTGACCGCCATCAACGGCCAGAATCGCGGCCAGGGGCCGGGAACACTCACCGGGATGCCCACCGATGGCAGCACCGGCGCAGGCGAGTTCTACTGGGACGACTCCGGCCCTGGCAGCCGCAACCCGGACCCCGCGGTCGTCAGCTGGGCCTTCCAGGACTGGGCGAACCGCAGTAACCCCGCTTTCAACGGCGGCTATCTCGGCCACGAGGAGACGCTCAAGGGCGGTCTCTTCCAGCGCTCGGGCGCTCCCGACCTCGCCATCACCCAGGCCGACCAGTTGGGTTCCGGCGACGGCGGCATCGCTCGCTTCAGCAGCGTGGTCGACCATCCCCTGGTCAACGACCCATTGCCAGGCCTGCGCAACCCCGACCGGGTGGGCACGGCCTATGGCAACAACGAGGTCGGCATCGCCCTGCGCCATACCGCGCTCTACGGCAACGGTCTGGGCTTCTTCGGCAAGGCCAACGGCCTGGGCGACGTGGAAGCGCTGGTCGACTCGGCCCCGCTGGAGCTGGGCAACCGGCTCTGGTGTGACACCGGCGTCAGCGGCGTCGGCGCCTACAACGGCATCCAGGATCCGGGCGAGGCCACGGCGCCCAACGGCATCACCGTGCGCCTGACCTGCGGCTCTGAGTACGCCGAGGTGAACACCAGCGGCGGCAATGGCTCGTACCTGTTCACCGACGCCATCTGGAATGCCAGCAGCAACACCACCAGCACCATCATCCCGCGCAACGCCACCTGCACCATCAGCGTGGCCACCACGGGCGCCAACGGCACGGCGCTGACCAACACCTGCGGCGGCATCGCGGCCACCGTGCCCAACGCGCAGGGCGACATCAGCAACAGCCCCGTCGCCGACATCCGCGACTCCGACGCGACCGTGGTCTTCACCGGCGGCGCCATCACCTCGGCGCAGATCCAGGTGCTGACCGGCGGCCCCGGCGTGAACAACCACGGCCTGGACTTCGGCTTCGGCGCTCCCCAGGACTACGGCGACGCGCCCGATCCGAGCTATCCCACGCTGTCGGCCAGCAACGGCGCGCGCCACACCATCGTGGCGGGCATCCGCATGGGCCCGGCCGTGGACAGCGAACAGAACGGCCAGCCCAACGTGGCCGCCACCGGCGATGACACCGCCAACGTGGACGACGAAGACGCGGTGACCTTCAGCGCGCTGGCCGCGGGCCAGCCGGCCGTGGCCTCCATCAACATGGCCGGCCTCTCCGGCACCCCGGTCTGCTACCTGAACGCCTGGATCGACTTCAACGGCAACGGCAGTTGGGAGTCGCCGGCCGAGCAGATCGCGACCAACGTGGCGCTCAACGGCGGCGGGACCGTGCCGGTCAGCTTCACCGTGCCCGGCGCGGTGACCACCAGCCCCACCTACGCCCGCTTCCGCTGCAGCACCACGCAGAACCTGACCCCCACCGGCCCTGCGCCCAACGGCGAGGTCGAGGACTACCGGGTGACCATCGAGCAGACCGCCAGCCTGGACTACGGCGACGCGCCCGACCCGACCTACCCGACCCTGTCCGGCAGCGGCGGCGCCAGCCACGTGCTGGGCCAGACTGGGCCGCGGCTGGGCGCGTGTGTGGACGCTGAGAGCAACGGCCAGCCCAACGCCGGCGCCACCGGCGACGACACCGCCGTCGGCGCGCCGGTCTTCGGCACGTGCAGCAACAACGACGACGAGGACGGCATCACCATCCCCACCCTGACCGAAGGGGTGGCCAGCAACATCACCGTCGTAGTGAGCAACGTGGCCTGCGTGCTCAACGCCTGGATCGACTTCAACGGCGATGGCGACTGGAACGACGCGGGCGAGCAGGTCGCAACCAACCTGCCGCGCAACACGGGCAGCAGCAACTTCTCGGTGACGCCGCCGGCCGCCTCGACGCAGGCCACCACCTTCGCCCGCTTCCGCTGCAGCACCCAGTCGGGTCTGGGCACCACCGGCGCGGCGGCCGATGGCGAGGTCGAGGACTACCCGGTGACCATCAACGCCGGCACGCAGCCCAACGACTGGGGCGACGCACCGGACACCGGCGCGGGCACCGGCGCGGGCAACTATCAAACCAATGGCTCTGACAACGGCGCGCACCACGTGATCGCGGCCGGCGTCTACCTGGGCCAATGCGTGGACGCGGAGACCAACGGGCAGCCGAACGCCGGCGCCACCGGCGACGACACCGCAGCCGGCGCTGCCACCGGCACCTGCGCCCAGGCCGGCGACGACGAGGATGGCGTGACCATCCCGACGCTGCTGGCCGGCCAGACTGCCCAGGTGACGGTCTCGCGCACAGCCGCGACGGCCTGCTACCTCAACGGCTGGATCGACTTCAACGGCAACGGCAGTTGGCTGGACGCCGGCGAGCAGGTGGCCACCAACGTCCTGCTGCCGTCGGGCAACACCAACCTGGCGGTCAACGTGCCCGGTTCGGCGGTCAACGGCCAGACCTACGCCCGCTTCCGCTGCAGCACGCAGCAGAACCTGGCGCCCACCGGCGTCGCCACCGACGGCGAGGTGGAGGACTACGCGGTGCAGATCACCGGCGTGGCGGTGGACTGGGGCGACCTGCCTGACGGGCCGTATGCCACCCTGTCGGCCAACAACGGCCCGTCCCACGTCCTGTCGGGCGTGGCCTACATGGGGCTCTGCGTGGACAGTGAGAACAACGGCCAGCCCAACGGCACAGCCAGCGGCGACGACGCCAACGCGACCACGCCGCGGCTGGGCGCATGCGCCAGCGGCGCCAACGACGACGAGGACGGCGTGACCTTCGGCACGTTGAGCGCGGGCACGAACGGCTCGGCCAACGTCAGCATGGCGGCCTTCAGCACCGGCACCCAGGTCTGCTTCCTGAACGCCTGGATCGACTTCAACGGCAATGGCAGCTTTGCCGACGCCGGCGAGCAGATCGCCAGCAACCTCCAGATGCTCGGCGGCCCAACCAACACCGTCAACTTCGCCATCCCCAGCGTGGTCACGTCGTCGTCAACGGGCGCGCGCTTCCGCTGCAGCACGCAGTCGGGCCTGACGCCCACCGGCTCCGCACCCAACGGCGAGGTCGAGGACTACATGGTGACCATCACCCCGCAGAGCCGCGACTTCGGCGACGCGCCGGACACCGCAGCCGGCACCGGTGTGGGCAACTACAACACCACCGTGGCCGACAACGGGCCCAGCCACCTGATCGTGGCCAACCTGCGCCTGGGCGGCGTGAACCCTGACGCGGACAGCGGCGCACTGCAGAACGCCAACGCCAACGCCGACGACACCACCGGCACGGACGACGAGGAGGGCGTGAGCACGATTCCGCCGGTCTCCTCCGCCTCGACCACGGTGGCACTGCAGGTCACGGTGTTCAACAACATCGCCTCCCCGGCGACGGTGGCCTGCTGGATCGACTTCAACCGCGATGGCGTGTTCAGCAACGCCGAGCGGGCGTCGGCCACCGTGGGCGCCAGCAGCGGCACGACCACGCCGACGCTGACCTTCAGCGGCTTCAGCGCCCCAGTGCCCGGCCTGAGCTATCTGCGCTGTCGCGTGGCCACGGCCGCGGGCGAGGTGGCCGATGCCACCGGACCGGCCGCGACCGGCGAGGTCGAGGACTATCCGCTGAACATCAGCGGCGTGGACTACGGCGACGCGCCCGACACCGCGCCCGGCACCGCCACAGGCAACTACAACACGCTTGGCACGGACAGCGGTCCCTACCATGTGTTGAGCACCGGCCTGCATCTGGGCAACGTCGCGCCGGATGCTGATCCGGCCACCCTGCAGGACAATGCGGCACAGGCTGACAACGCCACCAACGTCGACGACGAGGATGGCATCAGCACCTTGCCACAGATCCTGCACAACACGACAACGGTCAACATGACCGTGCGCGCCACCAACAGCACCGCCACCCCCGCGTTCATGGCCTGCTGGATCGACTTCAACCGCGACGGTGACTTCCTGGACACGGGCGAGCGCTCGGCCAACGTGGCAATTCCTGTCAGCAGCGGCAGCGCCAACTACAGCGTCAGCCTGACCGGCTTCGCTGCCCCCACGCTGGGCGTCACCTACATCCGCTGCCGCATCGCCTACGCGGCCGGTGAGATCGCCAACCCCACCGGCGGCGCGGCCACCGGCGAGGTGGAGGACTACCGCACCGAGGCTATGCTGGCGGTCCTGCTGGCCAGCTTCGACGCAACCTCGCAGGCCGACCATGTGCTGGTGGCCTGGGAGACGGTGAGCGAGGCCCACAACGCCGGCTTCAACCTGTATCGCAGCCTGTCGGCTGACGGCCCGTACACGCTGTTGGGCTTCGTCCCCTCGGCGTCGCCCGGCGGCACCGCCGGCGCGGCCTACAGCTACCAGGACTTCGACGTGGTCGCCGGCCAGACCTACTGGCTCAAGCTGGAAGATGTGGATCTGAGCGGCGCAACCACGCTGCACGGACCGGTGAGCGTGGTCTACCAGGCGCCCACGGCTGTCACGCTGAGCAGCGTGCAGGCTGACGGCGGCCAGACTGGCTCCACGGTGCTGGCGCTGCTGGCTGGCCTGCTGGCCGCGGCCGGCGCGGTGGTGGTCTACCGGCGGCGCAACGCGGCCGTCTAGTCAAACCCTTCCCGGCCGGCGGAGCAGCCC
>JAJTXO010000187.1 GCA_021463315.1 Caldilineales bacterium
CCCCGCCATCATCCCCACCGCTCGGGCCGGTCTCCGACCGAGCCCCGCCATCACCCCTGCCGCTCGGGCCGGTCTCCGACCGAGCCTCGCCATCACCTCCGCCGCTCGGGCCGGTCTCCGACCGAGCCTCGCCATCACCCCCGCCGTTCGGGCCGGTCTGTGCGGAGCCCCCGGTATGGGCCGACCGAGCCTCTACCAGATCGTCCCACCAGAGGTCGCGTCCCTGGCGCCACGCTACATCCTGGCCGGTGCGACGGGCGACGATGACATGCTGGACGGTGGGCGCCTGGGCGACGGCCTCGTCCGCGACTGGCTTCATGGCGACGGGCCGCCCGCGGCGCAGGACGCCATCGACGGTGAATAGCGCCTTGGCCTCGGCGTCGGCCAGCCGTGCGGCCACTGCGCCCGCGCCATAGCCAGAGAAGAGGGGCAGGATCACGCCGCCGATGCGGGCGATGGCCAGCAGGGCGATGGCGATCTCCGGGATCATGGGCATGAACAGGCCGACCGCGTCTCCCTGGCCCAGACCCAGTCTGCGCAGGCCGGCCGCGGCCCGGTTCACCGCGGCGTGCAGCTCGCCATAGGTCAGCGTGCGCACGTCGCCCTCTTCGCTCTCGTAGCGCAGGGCGATGCGCTGCTCGACCGGGGTCCCCAGCCACTTGTCCAGACAGTTGGCGACGATGTTCATCTGGCCGCCGACGCACCAGACCGGCCACGCCGGGCCGCGCGATAGGTCGAGGATCTGGCTGTAGGGCTGGTCGAAGCGAATGTCCAGATAGCGCAGCATGGCGTCGGTGAACCAGGCCACATCCTCCACCGAGCGCCGGTGCAGCTCATGCCAGTCGGCGATGCCGTGCTGCTGCATGAAGCGCTGCAAATGGCTGCCATCGACATATTCGGGCGTAGGCCGCCAGACGATCTCACCGCCGAACTCAAAGTCAGCCATAGAGCCTCCTGCACGATGAATGATGAACGATGAACGATGAGTCGGAGATGCTTCTGCATTCATCGTTCACACGGCATCATTCTCCGATCAGCAACGGCGTGCCCCAAACGGCCCAGTTCCAGCGCGCATCGCCCAAGCCATCGGTGACCAGTTGGATAGTGATCGGCTGGCCGGCCAGGCTGGGCAGATCCACCGACACATCGTCCCAGGCCACGCTGTTCTTGGTGGTGCTCCACAGCCGCACGCCGTTGACGTAGAAACGAAAGGCCAGATAGTTGTCAGGGCTTTCGGCGATCAACGAGCCGTCGCGAATGCCCACCTTCGCCCGAAAGCGCAGCCGGTTGACACCCATCGGCACATCGATCTGGTATTGCACCACCGCTGCGCCGGCCGTGGGGGGGTGCTGCCAGATGGACAGCCGCTGCTCCAGCCCGCAGACGGCCGGCGCGACGCGCACCTCCATGCCCTGGCTGGACTGGGTGGCGGTGAGCGTAGCCTGGTCCAACTGTTCGATCAGATCAAAAACCCAGCGGCTGGGCTGGCTGGCCGGCAGCGTTGCAGACGCGTTGGGCTCAACATCCATCTCGAAGCGCAGCTCGTCGTCGTCCCACTCGCGCCACTGCTCCTCCTGCCATTTCAGAAAGGCGATATGCTGGGAAAGCTGCTGCAAGCTCTCCTCGCTCAAATCAGCGATGCGGCGGACGATAGATTCGTAGAGGTCGTTTTGGGTCATGGCAGAAAAGGAGGGCCGTTGCGGCAGGGAAAAGGGGCGAAATGCGCTTGGATCACAGCGTCCCCCATTTTACCCCCAGTGATGCCTTGCGTCAATCTGTGCGTTCGCCGGTCAACGCTTCCCTCGCGGAGGCGAGCCTTCGGGGGCGTCCGTCAGGCTGGCGATGGCCTCCAGCGCGGTAGCCAGTTCATCCTCCCCGGTGAAGAAGGCCAGCGAAAAGCGCAGCGCATCGTACTCGCGGATGACGTTGGTGATGATGCGCCGCTGATGCCACAGGCGTTGCTGCAAGGCCTCGTAGGACCAACCGGCCACGCGCACGGTGACCAGGCCGGTGCCCAGCGCCGGGTCCCGCGGGCTAAGCACCGTCACGCCCGGCATGGCGGTCAACCGCTCGACGAAGCCGCGGCGCAGCCCCTGCACGCGCGCCTCGATGGCCTCCAATCCCACCCCCTGGACGAACTCGATGGCCTTGCCGAAGGCCAGATAGAGCGGCCACGGCCGCGTGCTCTGCTCGAAGCGCGCGGCCGTGGCCTGCAGTTGATAGCTGCGGCCGGCCCGGTCGAGGGTTTGTCCCACGTCCCAGCCCAGCCAGAGGGGGCGCAGCCGCTCCACCTGCTCCCGCCGCACATAGAGCATGCCGATCCCCTGCGGCCCCAGCAGCCACTTGTGGCCGCAGGCGGCGTAGAAGTCGCAGCCCAGCGCTGGCGCGTCCACGCTGAACTGCCCCTCGGCGTGTGCGCCGTCCACCAAAGTCAGCACGCCGGCCTGCCGGGCCAGCCCGCACAACCGCTCTATGGGCAGCCGCAGGCCGGTCAGGCAGGAGACGTGGCTGAGCTGGGCCAGCCGGGTTCTGGGGGTCAGCAGGCGCTGGAAGCGAGCCACGATCTCGTCGGCGTCGTCCACCAGCTCCAGCCAGCGCAGCTCCACGCCGGCGCGCTGGGCCAGCGCCAGCCAGGGCACGGTTCCGCTGGGATGCTCCTGGTCGGTCAGGATCACCTGGTCGCCCGGCTGCCAGTCCAGGCCATGCAGCACGATGTTGATGCCGTCGGTGACGTTGCGGGTCAGCGCGATCTCGGCCGGGTCGGCGTGGAGCAGCCCGGCCACCTGTTGGCGCACCGCCTCGAAGCCTTCCAGCTCCATCTGCCAGAAGATGCCGGGCGAGAAGGTGCCCTGGCGCTCGATCTCGCCGTAGACGCGGCGGATCTCGTCGGCGACCACCGTGGGCATGGGACCGAAGGTGCCGGTGTTGAGGTAGATGCTGTTGGCCAGCGCGGGGATGGCCGCGCGGATCTGGGCAAGGTTCATGGGTGGTGGCACGCGCGAGTCTCGATGCGTCATGTGTCAGCGTAACGAGTAACTCGTAACTCGTAACCCGGAATGGAGTTCTGTGGCTGCGCTTCCGAATTACTCGTCACGCCGGACTTGCAACCCGGAGGCACTTGGCGCCATTCCGGGTTACGGGTTACGAGTTACGAGTTACTCATCCCGATTCGTTAACGCCCGCTCCGGCTCCAGCGGGATGATCAACGCCAGCACCAGATAGAGCACCAGGAAGGTGCCGAAGGACACGAAGCCCAGGATCACCGCGAGGACGCGCATCAGCACGGGATCCAGGTTGAAGTATTGGCCAAGACCGCCGCAAACGCCAGACAGAACCCGATTGGTGCGCGAGCGATAGAGTCGTTTTTCCATGAAAGTGGTCTCCTCTTGAGCAGTGGACGTCGGGCCTTCGCGGCGAAGCGCCCGGCGCCTGGAATTGTGGTTACACCATGCATTACGCACCGCGGCACGGTTGGTTTCAGCCGGCTCTGCCGCGGAGTCGAGGCTTTAGCCGGGTCAGATTATACTCAAAAAGGCACGATTCTACCCAGCGCAAAGGCGCAGAGCGAGCATGATCCTTGGCGTGAGAATCGCGCAGCGCGTATCATCTCAATAGAGGGGGAAGACTTCCGAAGTCTCGACCCCGGTTTTTTGAGACGATACCGCGGCGCAGCTACTGGGAATTGTTGCGTCTTGACAGAACCCCTCCCCCTGTGGATACTGACAGGACAGCGCAGTTCACGGCGCCGCCGCATCTTGTAGGCCGGCGCCGTGTTCTATCTTGCGTAGGAGCATCCCGTCATGACCGTCCGCGTGATCTGCGATTCCAGCCAAAATGTGCCTGAGGCCTATTTGGCGCGGCTGGACATCGTCGAGGTTCAGGCCAGCCTGATCTTCGGAGATGAGGTGTACCTGAACAAGGTGGACATGTCGGAGGCCGAATTCTACCAGCGGCTGCTCAATCTGCCCAAGGGGGCGCCGTTGCCCACCACGGCCCAGCCTTCGCCCGGCCAATTCCTCCAGGCCGTGCGCCAGGCCAAGGCCGCAGGCGCCACCAGCGCGATCATCACCACGGTGACGGCCAAGCTCAGCGGCACCTACAATTCGGCGATCCAGGCCGCCCAGATGGAGACGGAGATCCCGGTGACCGTGTGGGACACCACCGGCATCTCGCTGGGCGCCGGCTGGCAGACCATTCGCGCCGCGGAGCTGGTCCAGGCTGGCGCCTCCCACGACGAGATCATGGCTGCCCTGGCGCACAGTCGGGATCACATCACCACGGTCTTCACCGTGGACACGCTGAAATATCTCGCGGCCAGCGGCCGGCTCTCCTCAGCCCAGGCGATGATGGGCGCACTGCTCAACATCAAACCGATGCTGATGGTCGACGACGGCATTCTGAAGCCGGTCGGCCGGGAGCGCGGCCGGCGCAGCGCCAAGGCCGCGCTGATCGACTTGGCCCTGGCCAGGGTTGGCGACCAGCCTGTGCGCGTCGCCGTGGCCCATACCAACGTGTTGGAAGAAGCGCACGCGTTCGAGCCGCAGGTGCGCGCGGCCCTGAACGTCCAGGAATTGCTGATTGTCGAGCTGGGCCCCGTGCTGGCCGCGCTGGCTGGGCCTGGAGTCATGGCGCTAGGAATCATGCAGGTGACACCATGAGGATCGTTTTGGACGCCATGGGCGGCGATTTTGGGCCTGAGATCACCGTGGCCGGCGCAGTGATGGCAGCCAGGGAGTTCAGCCTGCCGCTGATTCTGGTGGGCCGCCAGGCCATGGTGCAGTCGGAGCTGGCCAAACATGACACGGCCGGTCTTGCCATCGCCGTAGTCGATGCCGCGGAGGAGATCACCATGGAGGACAAGCCGGGCGATGTGGTGCGCAGCAAGCCCAACTCCTCCATGCACGTGGGCATGCGGCTGGTCAAGCAGGGCGAGGCCGATGCATTCGTGACCATGGGCAACACCGGCGGCGCGCTGGCCGTGGCGCTCTTCGAGTTGGGCCGCATCAAGCTGGACGGCCAGCGGAGGATCCATCGGCCCGCCCTGGCCACCCGTTTCCCCACCAAGAGCGGCTCCTGTCTGCTGCTGGACATCGGCGCTAACACCGATTGGAAGCCGGTCTACCTGCAGCAGTTCGCGGTGATGGGCAATATCCACGCCCAAAGCGTGCTGGGCATCCCCCAGCCGCGGCTCGGCATCGTCTCCATCGGCGAGGAAGAAGGCAAGGGCAATATCCAGGTCAAGGAGGCCTATGACCTGATCAAGGCGACGCCTGGCCTGCACTTCATTGGCAACCTGGAGGGCAAGGATATCCCAGCCGGCACCGCCGATGTGGTGGTCACCGACGGCTTCACCGGCAACGTGATCCTCAAGCTCTCCGAAGGGGTTGCGTCGTTGATCGTCCAGGGGCTGCGCGAGGAGATCATGCGCACCGCGCGCACCAAGCTGGGCGGGCTGCTGGCCAAGCCGGCCTTCCGCGCCTTTGGCCAGCGCATGGACTACGCCGAATATGGCGGCGCTGTGCTGCTGGGCCTGAACCACATCTGCATCATCGGCCATGGCCGCTCCAACCCGCGCGCGGTGCGCAGCGCGATCAAGGTGGCCAGCGAGGCGGTGGCTGCGGATGTTCCTGGCAAGATCCGCGCCGGCCTGGCGCAACAGCCGGTGGCCTGAGCGGTTGCTGGACGGGCTCGGTCGGCCCCTACCGGGGTGCTGCGCAAAGACCGGCCCGATCGGTTGCTTTATTTGATAACAGATCGAGTAGCTCGAAGTATCCCGGCGTGGCGTTTCCAGGCAGGAAGGCCCGCCCCACCTTCATCACAGTGAGTTAGATCGTATGCCAACACTGCACGAAACCCTCCAGAGACTGCCCGTCAACGTTCGGCACGCGTTGATCGACGAATTGCAGGGCCAGAACGGGCGCGAGCCAGACAACTTGCCCCCGCTGGCCGACGATGCGCTGCTGGCCGCGTTGAAATCGGCTATCAACGGCGTCACTGAGCGCAAACGTCGCCGCGTGGTGATTACCGGCATCGGCGCAGTGACCCCAGTGGGCAACACCGCCACCGAAACCTGGGAGGCCCTGGTGGCCGGCCGCTCCGGCATCACCGCGGTGACCCTGTTCGACGCCAGCGCCTACGACAGCCGGGTGGCGGGCGAGGTCAAGAACTTCAGCCCCGAAGCCCGCATCCCCCGCAAAGAGGCGCGGCGCATGGCCCGCTGCTCGCAGATCTCCGTCATTGCCGCCTACGAAGCTATGGAGGACGCGGGCATGGACCTGGAGCAGGAGGACCCAACGCGCATGGGCGTGATCATGGGCACCGGCGTCGGCGGCCAGGACATGTTCGTCGACATGATCAAGACCGGCGTCACCGCCAACCGGATGCGCAGCCGGCCGGTGGATGTGATCAACGGCCTGCCCAACATGCCAGCCTTCCACATCAGCAATTTCCTCGGCTTCCGCGGCCCGCTGAACACGGTGGTGACCGCGTGCGCGGCCGGCACCCAGGCTATCGGCGTGGGCGCCGAGGAGATTCGCCGCGGCGCGACCGATGTGATGCTCGTCGGCGGCACCGAGGCCATGATCTCCGATGTCTTCTTTGCGACCTTCGAGGCCATGCGCGCGGTCACGACCCAAAACGACGAGCCGTCGCGCGCCAGCCGCCCCTTCGACGCCACGCGCGATGGCTTCGTGATCGGCGAAGGCACGGCCATCTTCGTGCTGGAGAGCCTGGAGCACGCTCTGGCGCGCGGCGCCCGCATCTACGCCGAAGTGCTGGGCTGGGGCGAGTCGGCCGACGCCTATCACATCGCCGCGCCCGATCCCGAGGCCAAGGGCGCCGCGCTTTGCATGCGCAACGCGCTGGCCGATGCCGGCATCAGCCCCGACGAAGTAAGCTACATCAACGCGCACGCGGCCGGCACCCCGCTGGGCGACGCGCACGAAACCAAGGGAATCAAAGATGTCTTCGGCCCGCGCGCCTACGAGATCCCCGTCAGTTCCACCAAATCCATGGTGGGACACCTCTTCGGCGGCGCCGGCGCGATCGAGGCGCTGGCCTGCGTCTATGCCGTGCATACCGACACCATCCACCCCACCATCAACTACACCACTCCTGATCCGGAGTGCGATCTGGACTACGTGCCCAACGTGGCCCGCCACACGACGGTCAACGTCGCCCTGTCCAATTCCTTTGGCCTGGGCGGGCAAAATGCCTGTTTGA
>JAJTXO010000188.1 GCA_021463315.1 Caldilineales bacterium
ATGAATGCAGAACGATGAATGCAGAACGATGAATGCAGAACGATGAATGCAGAACGATGAATGCAGAACGATGAATGCAGAACGGTGAATGCAGAACACGGAAACATGGCAGCGAGCCCCTTCCGGATTCATCAATCATCATTCATCCTTCATCATTCATCATTCATCCTTCATCATTTGGACATTCCCCCCGCCGGTGCGATAATCTCCCCATGGAAATCGGTCTCACTCTGTTCATCTTCGTTCTGCTGGCCATGCTGCTGGCAGTGGCCAATCTGGAGCGCCAGCATGCCGCGTTTGGCTGGCTGGCGCTGGTGGCCTTGGCCTGTCTCAATCTGTTGCTGATCGGCTTTGGCCTGCTTAGCCTGGCCATGACGACCGCGCCTATCCTCGGCATGCCTGCCGAGTTGGCGACAGCCTTTGCGACGCTGCTGCGCGCGGTGGGACTGACCGGGCTGCTGGCCTTCGTGCCGATGATTCCGGCCGTGCGCCGGCTGCTGGCGCGCTGGCTGCCCATCAACCCCGCCTCGGCCGTCACCACCACCGCCTTGGTCTACGCGGTCTACCTGGTGGGCGCCGGGCTGGGCCAACAGCCGTTGCTCAGCGACGCGGCCGTGCTGCAGAGTCTGGATGGGTCGGGCGTGAGCACCACGGCGCTGTGGGCCCAATCGATCGGCATGGCGCTGATCGCCGTGTCGGGCGTGGGCATCTTCACGCGGCGCAATCTGGCCGAGACGGCCGCGCGTCTGGGCTTGAAATGGCCGACCTGGCGACAGATCGGCTTTGGTCTGCTGGTCACGGCCGGTCTGGTGGCCTTTCAGATCCTCTTCTCCCTGGCCTGGCAGGCTCTCGACCCGCAGGGGATGCAGCAGATCGACGACGCCAGCGCTCTGCTGCTGGGCGACCTGACCGGCAGCCTGTGGGGCGCGTTCACCATCGGCGCGGCCGCGGCCCTGGGCGAGGAGCTGGTCTTTCGCGGCGCGCTGCTGCCTCCGTTCCGTCTGTTGCTGACTTCGCTGCTGTTCACCGTCACCCACAGCCAATATGGCTTCTCGCCGGCCACGCTGCTGATCCTGGTGATCGCCGTGGTGCTGGGTCTGGTGCGCTATCGCAGCAACCTGACCATCGCCATCCTGGTCCATTTCGGCTACAATTTCGCCAGCGTGCTGCTGGCCGGCGTGGGGCAGTGAGCCATGGCCGGCGAAGAGAGCGCTCTCCCCGGTGTTGGCGATGCAGCCGAGCGGCTGCGTCGTTTGCAGCACCTGGGCGTGCGCCGCGGTCGCGCGGGCCTGACCCCACCGCCGGCTGCGCCGTCGCCGCGGCCGCGGTCAGCGGCCGCACCGGCCAGTGGCTCCAGCCCAGGGCTGGCTGGCCGCGTCGGGGCCGAGGAACTGATCACCCCAGCCGGTCCCTGCCTGGTGGCCACGGTGGCCTATCCGCTGGAGGAGCTGCGGGGCGACTGGGGACTGGGGACCACGCGGGCTGTGGCCGGCGCGGCGGTGGCGGCGTGCAGCCGCGACCCGCGCCTGGCTGATTTCGATTTCCGCGGCGCGGCCTTTCTGGACACCGAAACCAGCGGGCTGGCGGGCGGCGCGGGGACATTCGCCTTTATGGTGGGCATCGGGATGTTCGAGGGGGAGAGCTATGTGGTGCGTCAACTGTTCATGCGCAGCCCGGCCGAGGAGCGGGCGCTGCTGCACGCGCTGAGCGGGCTGCTGGCGCGCTGTTCCGGGCTGGTGACCTTCAACGGGCGCTCCTTCGACGCGCCGCTGCTCAACACCCGCTACGCCTTGCAGCGCCAGCCGTCGCCGCTGGCCGATCTGCCGCACCTGGACCTGCTGCCGGCCGCGCGCCAGCGCTGGCGGCTGCGGCTGCCTTCCTGCGCGCTGGGCGCGCTGGAGCAAGAGATCCTCGGCTTTCAGCGCTCGCAACAGGACGTGCCCGGCTGGCTGATCCCTTCGATCTACCAGGAATATGCCCGCAGCCTGGCCCAGCCGCGGCCGGAGGTGATCGACGACATGGCGCGGGTGTTCTATCACAACCGGGAGGATATCGTCACCATGGTCCCGCTGGCGGCCATTCTGTGTGCGCCGTTCGCCGAGTCCGGCGCGTGGCGACCCGAAGCAAGCCTGCCCGCGGCCGATTGGCTGAGCATCGGCCGCTGCTACGAGGAACTGGACTGGCAGGAGGCCAGCGAGCGGGCCTATCGGCGCGCGCTGGAGGCGGCGCTGCCGGCCGAGCTGCGCGGGCTGGCGCTGCGCCGGCTGGGCTGGCTGCTCAAGCGCCAGGAGCGGCGGGCCGAGGCCGTGGCCGTCTGGCACGATTGGATCAGCAGCGTGCCCGGCCCAGACGCGACCCCTTACGAGGAGCTGGCCAAACATCACGAGTGGCAGGAGGTGGACCTGGCCGCGGCGCGCAAATGGACGCTGTGGGGGCTGCACACGGCCCGGCAGCTCCCCCCCGGCCCCGCGCGCGAGGAGACGCTCTCCAGCCTGCAACACCGCCTGGACCGGTTGGAGCGGAAGATGCAAGCCTGAGGAGTTCGCATCTGGGGATGCGAACTCCGTGGTTACTTGAGCGGCATCCTACCACAGCCAGCTACTGCGCACCAACCCCAGCGCACCTGTCCCTGTCAACAGCAACCACCTCGCCAGCGCCAAGCTGACCAGCTAGCGCCGCACCTGCCTTCTTCCCCTTGCCACCTGCCTCCCCCTGTTTTGCCCTGCCTTTTGTTTCGTGGTATAGTTGCTGTGCGCCCCGACGCGGCGCGTCATGCTTGAAATCTCACAGACCACAGGAGGATACTCTATGGCGATTCCGTTTTTGTCCGATGAATGGGCGGCAGCGTTCAAGGATGCTGTCAACAGCAGTGCAGCTTACAAGGTGGCCGCTGAGACCTGGGAAGGCGATTTTTATTTCATCTCGGAGATGGCCAACGGCGAGCAGCGCACCATGTATCTCGATCTGTGGCACGGTGAGTGCCGCGATGCCTACATCATCGCCGATCCCAGCAGCAAATCGCCCGAGTTCGAGGTCAGCGGCAAGATCCCGTCCTGGAAGAAGGTGATCGAGAAGAAGGTCGATCCGATCCAGGCGTTGATCACTCGCCAGCTCAAGCTCAAGGGCAACATGGCCAAGGTGCTGAAGTCGGTCAAGGCCGCGCAGGAGCTGGTCAACAGCGCCACCACGGTGCCGACGGAATTCCCGAGTTAGGCGACGCTTCGGTTGCGGGGTAGCACGATTTTCCAAATCGTGCCTGCGGTCTGGCCGTGAGCGGCGAGGCCGGAGGGACGATTTGGAAAATCGTCCTACGGATGTGCGGCGGCGGCCTGGAGGGACGATTTGGAAAATCGTCCTACGGGCGTGCGGCGGCGGACTGGGAGGGACGATTTGGAAAATCGTCCTACGATGAAAACAGCAGGAGACAATTCTATGTGGATTTTCAGCAGCCCTAAAGTTGTTTTTGGCGATGACGCCCTGGAGTACCTGGAAAATCTGCGCGGCGAACGCGCTTTTTTTGTCACTGACGCCAACATGGTGGCCTTCGGCTTCGTCGAACGGGTGCAGCAGCGGCTGGCCGTGGCTGGCCTGCAGAGCGCGGTCTTCGCCGAGGTGGAGCCCAACCCCTCGCTGCAAACCGTGCGCCGGGCCGCCGAGATCATGGCCGACTATGAACCGGACTGGGTGATCGGCCTGGGCGGCGGCTCGGCCATGGACGCGGCCAAGGCGGCCTGGCTGCTCTACGAACGGCCCGACGCCGACCCCACGGCCATCAACCCCATGGAGGACTACGGCCTGCGCCAGAAGGCGCGGCTGATCGCCATTCCCACCACGTCCGGCACCGGCTCCGAGGCCACCTGGGCCACGGTGCTCACCGACACCGAGCTGCAGATGAAGCTCAGCATGGGCGCGCCGGAGCTGCTGCCCGACCTGGCCATCGTCGACTCCAGCCTGGTGATGGGCCTGCCGCCGAGAATCACCGCGGACACCGGCATGGACGTGCTGACCCACGCGGTGGAGGCCTACACCAACACCCTGCACAACGATTTCACCGATGGCCTGGCGCTCAAGGCGGTGGATCTGACGCTGAAGCATCTGCCGCGGGCCTACGCCGACGGTTCGGACGCGGAGGCGCGCGGCCACATGCACAACGCGGCCGCTATCGCCGGCATCGCCTTCGGCAACTCCATGCTGGGCCTCTCCCACGCCATGGGCCACTCCATGGGCGCGGTCTTCCATGTGCCGCATGGCCGCTCGGTGGGTCTGTTCCTGCCCTACGTGGTCGAGTTCACGGCCAACGGCGGCGATACCCGCTATGCCGACATCGCCCATTTCCTGCACCTGCCGGCTGACGACGAGGCGAGCGGCGCGGCGGCGCTGGTGGGAGCGATCCGCGGCCTGTCCGAGAGCGTCGATTTTGCCACCCGCATCCAGGACCTGGGCATCGAGCGCGCCGCGTTCGAGCAGGCGCTGCCCAAGCTGGTGGCCAACGCCGAGGCCGACAACCAGCTCTTCTTCAACGCCCGCTTTGCCGACAGCGACGACCTGGCCAAGCTGTTCATGTGTGCGTATGAGGGACGGGCGGTTGATTGGTAGATTGGTACATTGGTAGATTGGTACATTGGTAGATTGGTAGATTGGTAGAGTGGTAGACAGGTAGAGTGGTCAGACTGCATAACTTGCACAAATAGCAAGAAGATCAGCCACACAGAACGCAGAGAGCGCACAGAAAGGCTGAAGCTCCTTCGTGTTCTTTGCGCTCTTTGTGGCATCTCCCTGGTTGGTTCTGGCTACGCCAGGTGTTGAGTTCTTGCACAAATAGCAAGAAGATCAGCCACACAGAGCGCAGAGAGCGCACAGAATGGCTGAAGCTCCTTTGTGTTCTTTGCGCTCTTTGTGGCATCTCCCTGGTTGGTTCTGGCTACGCCAGGTTAGGTAGGACTATGTGGAAACCTCGTAAGCGCTTAGGAATAGCCTTGTCAGGCGGCGTGGCCCGCGGCCGCGCGCATGTGGGTGTGATCCGGGCGCTGGAGGAGGCCGGCATCCGCGCCGACTTCGTCAGCGGCGTCAGCTCCGGCGCCATGGTGGCCGCGGCCTATGCGGCCGGGCTGAGCCTGGCTGAGCTGGAGCACCTGGCCAAGGCCTTTAGCTGGCCCAAGATCGCCACCCCGATTCTGCCCCTGCCGGGGCGGACGGGACTGGCGCGGCTGGGGCTGGTGGATTTCCACAAGCTGGAGCTGTTCATGATTCGCGCCATCGGCGATATCACCTTCGACGAGCTGGCGCGACCGCTGGCTGTGGGCGCCACGGACCTGATGACCGGCGAGCGCATCGTCATCACCCATGGTCGGGTGGTTCACGCGGTGCGGGCCAGCGCGTCGGTGCCTGGCGTGGTGGCGCCCACCCAGTGGCACGGCCGGCTGCTGTGCGATGGGTTCGCCAGCAACAACCTGCCGACCCAGATCCTGCGCGACATGGGCGCGGATGTGGTCCTGGCCGTCAACATCATGCCGGTGGCCGGCCGTGTGCCCTCCAACTTCTTCTGGGCTGGCAGTGCGGCCCTCAGCGCGCTGGTCATGCAGGCCGGCGACCCGCTGGACCGGGCCGATATCGTGATCGAGCCTGATCTGGCGGAGACCGACTATCTCTATCCTCGCATCAACGACTTGCTGGCGCGCGGCCATGCCGCGGCGCTGGCCATCCTCCCCCAACTGCGCACGTTGCTGGCCTAACGCCCTTGCAGTGTTTGTGCCTTGTCGCTGCTGATGCTATAATGGCGGCGATTCGCGCCCGGCCTGGCGCGGCATCTGGCAATCGTTCAATATAGGATGATTCTGACGACCACACAAGCAACAGGAAAACCATGGACCTGCTCAGACAGCTTTTCGACTTTATACTGCACATCGATACCTACCTCAGCCAAATCATCGCGCAGTACGGCGCGTGGACGCTGGCTGTGTTGTTCGCGATTATCTTCATCGAGACCGGCGTGGTGGTGATGCCCTTTCTGCCGGGCGACTCGCTGATCTTCGCCGCGGGGACCTTTGCAGCCCGCGGCGCGCTCAACCCTTGGGCCATCTTCATCGCGCTTTCCATCGCGGCCATCCTGGGCGACACTGTCAACTATTGGATCGGCCATCGCGTGGGCGCCAAGGCCTACTCCGGGGAGCTCAAATGGGTCAAGAAGGATCACATGGAGCGCACCCATCTGTTTTTCAACAAACACGGCGGCAAGGCCATCTTCCTGGCCCGCTTCGTGCCCATCGTGCGCACCTTCGCCCCCTTCGTGGCCGGCGTCAGCCAGATGCATTACGGCTTCTTTCTGCGCTGGAATGTCATCGGCGGGATCGTGTGGGTGGGGATTTTCACGGCGCTGGGCTATTTCTTCGGCAACATCCCCTTCGTACAAAGAAATTTCGAGCTGGTTATCGTGGCCATCGTGCTCATTTCGGTCATCCCGGCCGTCGTTGAGGCCATGAAGGCGCATCGTGAATCCCGCAAACCAAAGCTGGAAGCTGAAGTTTAGCACCTTGAGTGTGCAGGAGGTCCCATGTTAGTTGGCGAACGTATGTCTCATCCCGTTTTGACGGTCTCACCTGAGATGTCGGCCCTGGATGCTCAGGCCTTCATGCGACGCGAGCGCATCCGCCGCGCGCCGGTGATCCACGATGGCAAGCTGGTCGGCATCGTCACCGAAGGCGATCTGTTGAACGCCTCACCCACCCAGGCCACCCTGCTCAGCGTCTGGGAGATCAACTACCTGGTCAGCAAGATCAAGGTCAGCCAGGTGATGAGCAAGAAGGTGATGACCATCGACGAGCACACCCCCATCGAGGAGGCGGCGCGGGTGATGATCGACAACAAGATCGGCGGTCTGCCCGTGACGCGCGATGGCAAGGTGGTGGGCATCATCACCGAGACCGACCTGTTCAAGATCATGCTGGAGATGCTGGGCGCGCGGCAATTCGGCGTGCGCGCCAGCGTGCTGGTGCATAACCGCGCCGGCGAGATCGCCGGGCTGAGCAGCGCCATCTCCGCGGCCGGCGGCAACATCATTGCGCTGGGCACCTTCGCGGGCGATGATCCCAGCACCTCCGAGCTGATGTTCAAGGTGGCAGGTCCTGATGAGGCTACCCTGCGCAGCCTGCTGGAGCCGCTGGCCTTCGAGGCCGGCTCCAGCTAC
>JAJTXO010000189.1 GCA_021463315.1 Caldilineales bacterium
TGAAAGCACAAAGCGCCACCAGGCGCTGGGAACAACCCAGGGATTGGAAATCCCCGGCTGAGAGCACGAAGCGCCGCCAGGCGCTGGGAACAACCCAGGGATTGGAAATCCCTGGCTGAGAGCACGAAGCGCCGCCAGGCGCTGGGAACAACCCAGGGATTGGAAATCCCCGGCTGAGAGCACGAAGCGCCACCAGGTGCTGGGAACAACCCAGGGATTGGAAATCCCCGGCTGAGAGCACAAAGCGCCACCAGGCGCTGGGAACAACCCAGGGATTGGAAATCCCTGGCTGAAAGCACGAAGCGCCCTCAGGCGCTGGGAACGCGGGATCCCCTCCGCAGCCGCTGAGGCGGCTTCGTGCTTTCAGACGGCATTCATTCACCGACGCAACCTCCGCAGCCGCTGAGGCGGCTTCGTGCTTTCAGACGGTGAATTCATTCACCGACACAACTTCCGCAGCCGCTGAGGCGGCTTCGTGCTCTCAGACGGTGAATTCATTCACCGAGACAACTCAGCCGGCATTCATTCACCGGGTCTGCTCGAAGCCCAACCAGATCTCCCTGCCCACCGGCCGCTCTTCCGGCGTGGGAAAGATCGCATCCAGTGTCAGGGTGGGCAGAGCGCGCGGCAGGCGCTGCAAGGAGACCGGCAGGCCAAAGGCCATCGCTGCACCGGGCCGCGGACGGTGCTGAATGCGCTCCTCCAGCCCACCCAGCAGGCTGATGACCTCCAGGTTGCCGGCCAGCGCGTCCAACGCGCCCTGGACAACATCGACGGCCGCGTCCAGTCGATGTGCCAGCTGGGGCATCGCCTGATGGTGCAGAGAGTCCCGGTACACGCCCGCTGCATCGCCTGGGGACCCAGCGTGATAGGCTGGCAAAAAGGCCTCGACCCAGTGGCGCTCGGCCATCTGGAAAGCCGGTGCCAGCAGATCCGCGTACAGCCGCACCCGCACGAAGTTCCGCGTTTCCTCCACCCGGCACAGGCTGGCCAGGTGGCAGGGGTGCAGATCGAAATAGGCGCCCGGATCGAACAGCGGCCAAGCTGCGTAGGCATGTCTAAGGCGGGCCAGCTTCTGCGCCAACTCGGCCACGGCCTGGGCCACGCGCTCGGCCTGCGCGGTCATGGCCAGCGTCTCGTCCACATGATAGACCGGCGGCAGCGGCTCCAGTTCCAGGCGCGCCGCGTCCGATCGCACGGTCCAGGCTTGGTGGCTTTGCAGAATGCCAGCGGCCAAGGCAGGAAGCGAACGCGGCAACTACAGAATCCCTACCTTGCTATGATCTCCCAGCGTCAGCTTGTAGGCCTTGGGCTTGTAGGGGGACCGGGACAACTCCACCTGGCGGCCGATCAGGCTGTCGGCCACACGCACGGGAATATCCACGATCCGCGAGTGTTCCAGCACGATGCAGTGCTCGATCTCGCTGTCCTCCACCAGGCAATGGTGATAGATCGAGGTAAACGGCCCCACGTAGGAGTTGACGATGCGCGTGCCTTCGCCGATGATGGCCGGACCGCGCACCACGCTGTTGATGATCTCGGCCCCCATCTCCACGGTGACGTTGTCGCTGACCTTCGATTCCTTGTCCACAAAGCCTTTGATCTCGTGGCCGAGCTCTTCCAGCACCTTGTCGTTGGCTGCCAGCATGTCGATGGGTGCGCCCGTGTCGATCCACCAGCCGCGATGCACGTAGGGATGGACCGCATAACCGTTGTCCACCAGCCACTGGATGGCGTCGGTGATCTCCAACTCCCCGCGCCAGGAGGGCTTGATGGCATGGACGGCGTCGAAGACGTGGCGATCGAACATGTAGATGCCCACCAAGGCCAGATCGCTGGGCGGCTCCTTGGGCTTCTCGATCAAGCGCACGATGGAGCCGTCCTCGGCCACCTGGGCCACGCCGTACTGCTCCGGCTTCTCGACGCGGGTCAGCACGATCTGGCTGTTCCAGGCGCTGTGCTCGAATTGACGGATCAGCGGGCTGATGCCACCCTGGATCACGTTGTCGCCCAGGAACATGACGAAACGATCCTCGCCCAGAAAACCCTGGCTGATCTTCACCGCATGGGCCAGCCCCAGCGGCGCCTCCTGCGGGATGAAGGTCACGTCGACGCCCCAGCGGCCGCCGCGGCCCACCGCCTCGCGCACCTGGCGGGCGTTGTCGTCCACCCCCACCACAATGCCGATCTCACGGATGCCCGCATCGCGAATCGCCTCGATCACCCGATAGAGCACCGGCTTGTTAGCCACCGGCACCAACTGCTTGGCGCTGGTGTAGGTCAATGGATAGAGCCGCGATCCCTTGCCGCCGCTTAAGATGAGACCTTTCATGGGAGATTTGTTTTCCTTGTGTTTTGCCTGCGCTGGCGCAACCCGTGACTCGTAACTCGTGACTCGTAACCCAGAATGGTGGGAACCATGTGTGGGTATGTTCAGGTTGTGACCTGCCCATACGACGCCACCAGAAAAAAGAGCCCGCAGTTCCGGGCTACGGGTTATGTTTCACTGGTCACATTGTTCAACACCACGCCCAGGATGGGCGCATTGACCTTGTCCAGCGCTTCCTTGGCGCGGCGGGCATGGTCGCGCTTGGTCTGGCCGGCGTTGATCACCAGCAGCACACCGTCGGCCTTGGTGGCCAGCACGGAGGCGTCAGCCACGGCTGCGGCCGGCGGCGCGTCCAGCAGCACCAGGTCAGCCTGGGCAGCCAGCTCGGCCAAGATCTCGTCCAACCGCCGCGCGGCCAGCACCTGGGAAGGAGAGGCCGGCAGTGGGCCGCTGGGCAACACCTGCAGGCCAGGCACGTCGGCGATGGCTTGCAGCGCGCTGGTGGCTGCCTCTTTGCTGGCCACCAGAGAGGTCAGCCCTTTGTCGTTGCGCAGACCGAACAGCTCATGCTGCTGCGGCCGGCGCAGATCGCAGTCCACCAGCACCACCCGCTGGCCCATCTGCGCAGCCACCACGGCCAGATTGGCCAGGGTGGCCGACTTGCCTTCGCCCGGGCCAGCCGACGTAGCCAGCAGCTTGTGCAGGGACTGCTTCTGATCAGCAAAGGAAAGATTGATATACAACGAGCGATAGGCCTCAGCCACGGTCGAACGTGGGTCGGCCAGGGTAATCAACTGTTTGGTCATGATCGGATTTTTCTCTACGACTGCGCGGCAGCGGCTGCGCTGGATGCTGCCTTCTGGCTACGCTTGTCGTCGCGCGTCGACTGACTGGCCACGGCAGGAATCGAGCCCAGAACGGCCAGCCCCAGGCTGCGCTCCACCGCGGCCGGCGTGCGCAGGATGTCGGCCTCCAGCCACTCCAGGGCAAAGACGACCAAAAGGCCCAACAGCGCGCCCAATACCAGGCCCGCGATCGCGTTCAGCAGCGGCTTGGGCTTGAACAGCGGCGCATCGATGATATCGTCCACCAGCTTGACCTCGATGCGGTCGGCCTTGTCCTGCTGCTGATAGTAGGCGTTGCGCTCGTCGATGAACTGGTTGGCGAAGGCCATCGCGATATTGACCGCGACGGCTGGCTCCTGATCTTCGGCCGCGATCTCGATCAGAAACTGATCGCCCACCGGGTTGACCTCGACCTTGCTCAACAGGTCGTAGGTGGACATGTCAAGCTGCGCCCGGTCGATCACCTGGCGAGCGGTCTTATGGGTCTTGATATTGACTGCGAAGTTGCGCAGCAGGTCTTTGGCGGTGTTGCCCAGGCCCCAATCCGGCCGGGCCGGCAACACGCTGACCATCGCCTTGGCCTTGTAGGTGGGGGTCTGCACCTGGCTGATGCCGAAGGCCAAGCCGGCCGCCAGCAGCGCCAACACCACGATGATCCAGCCGCGCTGGCGCAGAATTCTCAGATAGTCTCGTATCTCCATGGTCTTGTCTCCATTCGTTCAATCGGACGCCATTGTACCACAGGTGTCGGGGAAGGGGGAACGGCGAGCGGTGAGCGGTGAACGGCGAGCGGTGAGCGGTGAACGGCGATCGGTGATCGGTAATCGGTGATCGGTGATCGGTAATCGGTAATCGGTGATCGGTGGTGATCTCTGACCTCTGACCTCTGACCTCTGCCCCCAGCCCCCAGTCCCCATAAACGGTGAACGAAAAGAGAGCATCGCCAGCCACCGGCAGCTCATCAACCATCGTTCATCGTTCATCCTTCATCGTTCATCCTTCATCGTTCCCTCGGAATCTCTCCCATCACCCGCAGCCCCATCTGCTCGAGATCCTCGCGGCCGCGCACGCGGTCGTCCAGGTAGTCAGCCAGAAAGGCCAGGGCAATGCCGGCAACCAGGGCGATCAGCAGGCGCAGCGGCAGCTCCAGCCGTTCCCGCAGGCCGGGGCCGATGGCAGCCACGCCGCCGCGGTTCACCAGATAGGCCGCGCCGTTCTGTGCGAAGAGACGGGGCATGAACTCAGCGGCTTGCTCCTCCAACGTGGCGGCCACCGCGGCCGCGATGGCGTCCAATTCCGCAGGATTGCCCCAGGTGATGCCCACGTTGAGGATGCGATGCAGCTTGCCGGGCTGGGTGACACCTTGCAGCGCGCCGGGCGGCACGGTGATCCCCTGCCCTTGCAGGCGCTGGCTGACGGCCGCGGCAAACTCGCTGCCGCGCACCACCTCGGCCAGGTCGTCGATCAGATACTCGCTGGCCAGCGCGGTGTAATAGGCTTCCTCGCCGCTGGCCGGGCTCTGCGGCTGCACGCCCACGCTGAAGCTCAGCGATGTGGTGTAGGCCGCCGGCCGCGGCTGCCAGGGCCGCTGCGTCACCAGTGTCAACGCCGCGGTCAACAGGACCGTCAGCACAGGAATCCACCACCAACGGCGAATGATAGCCCAGTATTGTCGTAGTTCCATAAGAAGTTGCGGGTGACAAATATCCGGCTCCGAGTTCCGGGTTCCGGGTTACGAGTTACGAGTTACGAGTTACGTGTCACGCCGCCCACGTTCCACGCACCGCTCCTCGACATAGTTCAACAGCTCGCTGCGGAAGCGCTCCACCGCGAAGCGTTCGGCGTTGCCACGGCAGGCGGCCGGGCTGATCTCCAACGTCTCAAAGGTACGCACGGCTTCGACCAGCGCCTCAACCGTCTGCTGGCGGAAGAGCAGGCCAGTCTCGCCGTCGACGACGGTGTCCAGCGCGCCGCCGCCGGCGTAGGCGATCACCGGCCGGCCCGCGGCCTGGGCCTCCAGCGGCGCAATGCCGAAATCCTCCAGGCCGGGGAAGACAAAGGCGCGGCAATGCTGGAAGAGATCGACCAGCCGCTCCCAGGTGACGCGGCCCAGGAAGGTGATGTTGCTGGCGGCTTTGGCCTGCAACTGCGCCATGTCGCGGCCATCGCCGAAGACCAGCAGCGGCCGGCCCAGCCGGTTGAAGGCCTCCACCGCCAGATCGACTCGTTTGTAGGGGATCAGCCGGCCGCCGGCCAGGTAGTAGTCGCCCGGCTGGCGAGCGGAGGGGGTGAAGCGCTGCACATCCACCGGCGGATAGATGATGGCGCTGTCGCGGCCATAGTACTTCCTGATGCGCGCCTGCACCACGCGGCTGATGGCGATGAAGTGATCCACCCGGTCGGCCGCCAGCCGGTCCCATTGCCGCAGCCAGGCCAGCGCCGGCCGCAGCGCGGCGTCGGCCGCCTTGCCCAGCCCCTCGCGCTGGCGATAGGCCTCGTACATCCACAGGAAACGGGTGGGAGTCAGGCAATAGCTGATGTGCAGCGTCTCCGGCGGGGTGATCACGCCGTGACAGAAGGCCGACTTGTTGCTCAGCACCAAGTCGTAGCCGCTCAGATCGAACTGCTCGAAGGCCAGCGGGTAGAGCGGCAGATAGCTTTGGTGGTGCGTGGCCACGCCCGGCAGACGCTGCATGAAGCTGGTGCGGATCTCCCAGGCGGCATAGCTGGCCGGCATCAGCTTGGGCGCGTAGATGCTGGTGTAGACCGGCGCGCCAGGGAACAGATCCACCAGCGTCTCCAACACATTCTCCGCACCGCCGATTTGGTTGAGCCAGTCATGCACCAGGGCTGTCTTCATAGCAGGTGCATTGTACTCTTTGGAAAGCGAATCGGCAAGAGACAGGGTACTCTTGGCTTTGCAAAGTAAACCATACGCCCGGGAAGTTCGACAGGCTGTCACGGACGGCGCCTTTCCTTGGCTGCAATTCGTCCTGTATGACAAGGCCGGGATTCTCTTTGATGAACATACTATGGTATACTAGGCGTCGGCCACCAGGGTATTGCGCCTGCCCAAACTGCCTGAAACGATCAAGAGCTGCGTACCTGCAAGAGGACACGCACATGACTGCTTTATTGACTGTGGAGTATCATCTCAATAAACCGGGGTCGAGACTTCCGAAGTCTGCGCAGGTTTGTTCAAAACGAGCTCACAGTCCATAAGACTTCGGAAGTCTCCCCTATCTGTGGAAGTATCATCTCATATGTTCGCGATCAAGATGCTTCTGCTGATCTTGCTCTTGAATGCAGGTACACCCATTTCCTGCAACTGGTGATCGAGATGTTCAACGCGAATCTGGCATCAACGTCTATAACAGCACGGCAAGTTGCTCAAACGACAATCCAAGACGTTGCTCAGCAAATCGCGGATCGGTTTGACCCACAGCGCATAGTTTTGTTCGGTTCATATGCTTATGGACAACCGGGATCTGCGAGTGATATCGACATGCTTGTCATCATGGACACGGCGTTGAAGGAAGTCGAGCAAGCTGTGCGCATCTGCCAGGCAATCGACTATCATTTTGCCTTGGACCTGATCGTGCGCAAACCTGATACCATCGACCATCGTCTAGCCCTGGGAGATCAATTTCTGACTGAGATACTGCGCAGCGGAAAGGTGCTGTATGAACGCGCTGACGACTGAATGGGTCGAAAAAGCAGATGGCGATTTCGCGACGGCCGGACGCGAGCTTCGCGCTCGGCGACATCCGAACTATGATGCCGTCTGTTTTCATGCCCAACAAGCCGCGGAGAAGTACCCCAAGGCGTTTCTTCAGGAGCATAGCCAACCATTTCCCAAGACCCATAACCTTGTCGAATTGCTTGAGCTTTGCCTGGCGTATCATCTCAATAGATTGGGGAGACTTCCGAAGTCTTATGGACTGTGAGCTCGTTTTGAACAAACCTGCGCAGACTTCGGAAGTCTCGACCCCGGTT
>JAJTXO010000019.1 GCA_021463315.1 Caldilineales bacterium
AGCGGACGGGATCGGTCAGAGACCGGCCCGAGCGGGGGGGATCGGTCGGAGACCGGCCCGAGCGGGCGGGATCGGTCAGAGACCGGCCCGAGCGGACGGGATCGGTCGGAGACCGGCCCGAGCGGGCGGGATCGGTCGGAGACCGGCCCGAGCGGGCGGGATCGGTCAGAGACCGGCCCGAGCGGCTAAGCGAGCCTCGGCGGGCATCAGATCGTCATCGGCCGGGGCTGCTGTGCTTCGTGCGGATGGCCCGGCGTCGCGTACACCTTGAGCTTCTTGATCATCTGGCGGCCCAGACGATTCTTGGGCAACATGCCGCGCACCGCAAAGCGGATCACGCGATCAGGGTGCCGGTCGAGCTGGTCGCGCAGCGAGATCTCTTTCAGGCCGCCCGGATAGCCAGAATGGCGATAGTAGATCTTCTGGTCCAGCTTGCGGCCGGTCACACGCACCTTGTGCGCGTTGACCACCACCACGAAGTCGCCGGTGTCCATGTGTGGGGAGTAAATCGGCTTATGTTTGCCCTTGAGCACGGCCGCGATCTGTGTTGCCAGCCGTCCCAGGGTCATGCCCGTAGCGTCGATGACAAACCACTCGCGCTTGATGTCCTCGGGCTTGGTTGTATATGTTCTCACGTCGGTTCTCCTGTACCTAACTTACCGATCGCCATGCTTACCAGAGATGCTTCAGCATCCCTGCTGTCATGCTGAAGGCCGCTGAAGCATCCCTGCTGTCATGCTGAAGGCTGCTGAAGCATCCCTGTCAGTACTTCACCTCTACCAAACACAGCCCGCAGGCTGGGGCAGGGGCAGCAGCTTGCGCCCGATCCTGCGCCGCCAGCGTCTGGCTGACGTTCTCCACGCTGCGCCGTCCGACGCCTACTTCCAGCAAAGTGCCCACGACCGTGCGCACCATGCGCCGCAAGAAGGCATTGGCCTCGATCTCGAAGACCAGCAGCCGCTCCTGAGCCTGCCAGGCGGCCCGCAAAACCTCACGCACGGTGCTTTCGCCCTGGGTTGGCTGGCCGAAGCTGGCGAAGTCATGGCTGCCGATCAGCGCCGCCGCCGCCTGGTTCATCCGCTCCAGATGCATGGGCCTGGGCTCATGGTGCGTGTAGCGCCGGTGCAGCGGAGAGCGCCAAGGCGCTGTCCATACGGTGTAGCGATAGACGCGGCTGCGAGCGCTGAACCGCGGGTGAAAGCGTGGATCAGCATACTCGGTCAACCCACGCACGGCGACATCAGGCGGCAACAGCACGTTCCAGGCACGTTCCAGATCAGCCAGAGTGTGACGCCACACGACATCGGCGGCGATCACCTGGCCCTCGGCGTGAACACCAGCATCGGTGCGGCCAGCGTAGCGAATGCGCACCTGCTGCCCGGTCAAGCGCTGCAGGGCCTGCTCCAGAGCGCCTTGCACCGATGGCTTGTCGGACAAAAGCTGAAAGCCATGATAATCAGTGCCATCGTAGGCGGCCAGAGCACGGACCCTCAGCCAAGACGCTGCAGCGTCCGGCGCAAGCTGTGTGGACGTCGGCTACTCCTCCATCAGCTCGATCTGCACCATCTCAGCGCCATCGCCTTTGCGCGGCCCGAGCTTGGTCAGACGCACATAGCCGCCCGGACGAGTGGCGTAGCGCGGGGCCAATTCGTTGAACAGCTTTTTGACGATCGCCGGGTCGTTCAGCCGCGCCATAGCCAGGCGCTGGGCATGCACCCGGTTTTCCTGCTGACCCTGCTTGGCCAAGGTGATCAGCTTCTCAGCCAGCGGGCGAACCGACTTGGCCTTAGCTTCGGTGGTATGAATGACTTCGTGGTCAAACAGCTCTTTGGTCAAGTTGCGAAACAACGCCTTGCGTTGAGCGGTGTTACGGCCGAGCTGGCGGCCTGCTCTTCTGTGTCTCATCGAAAACTCCTGATAGTGCTGCTGGCAACGTCTGCCTGCACGGCGGCGTGAAGCCAGATACTCATCCAGACTCGCCGCCAGAGGTCATGGCCGCCAACAGAGCATCGACATCGATATCGATGCTGGAGTCGTCGCCCAGCTCTTGTCTGTTCGGCTCTTGGTCGACCAACGCTGGCTCGGTCGCTGTCTGCACCGGCAGCTTGACATACTCAAGGAAGCCCTTGGCCTGCATCTGTTCCATCAGCTCGTCCAGCGATTTCTGGCCGAAGTTGCGGATATTCAGCAAGGCCTCAGTGCCTTTCTCCAGGCGCTGAATGACCTCGCCTACCTTGACGATGCTGGCTCGCTTCAGGCAGTTGTAGGCGCGCACCGAAAGCTCCAGATCCTCGATCGGCACATCATAGATATGCGGGGGAATCGTTTCGTCCAGCGCTTCCTCAGCAACGACCGCCGTAGGTTCGACCCCAGCAATGAGCGACAGGTGCTGCAAGAGCAGCTTAGCCGCCTCGCTCAGCGCCTCTTCTGGCTCGATCGCGCCGTCAGTCCAGATCTCCAGGACCAACCGGTCGAAGTCGGTTTGTTGGCCGATGCGGGCCCGCTCCACGTGGAAGGAGGCTTTGCGCACCGGATTGAAGATGGCGTCCACCGGGATCTCGCCCAGCGGGGCCTTGCCGCGCTCCTCAGCCGGCGAATAGCCACGGCCCAGGCGGATAACCAACTCGACGAACAGGTCAACGTCGTTGCTGTCCGCGGTCAGCAGCAACAGATCCGGGTTGATGATCTCAATCTCAGGCGGGCAGATCAGATCGCTGGCCGTCACCGGCCCTTCAGCGTTGACCTGCAAGCTGACGCGCACCGGATCTTCGCTGTCGCTCTTGACGCGCAACTGCTTGACGTTGAGAATGAAGGCTGTCGTATCCTCGCGCACATGGGGGATCGGCGAGAACTCATGATGCACACCCTCGATGCGCACCGAGCTCACCGCCGCGCCCGTCAACGAGGAGAGCAGCACGCGGCGCAGGGCATTGCCCAGCGTCACGCCATAGCCGCTTTCCAGAGGCCCAATGACAAAGCGGGCGTACTGCTTTGACTTGGCCTCGCACTCGATTTTTGGTAGAACAATGCTCAGGTTAAGCAAGAGTCACCCTCCTCTGGCAGCAACATGCTTCCTGACGCGCAGCGGTCTGACCATCGGGCATAGAACCCGACCGACCGGGGGCGACTGGAAGCCGCGCAGCCAGACGCTGCAACTCCTCGCTGCCTGGCCCGTTGGTGGTCAACAGGCCAGGCGGCAAGAGTTGGATTAGCGGCTGTAGAACTCGACGACCAACTGCTCATTGACAGGAATGTCAATGTCTTGGCGAGTTGGCCGGCTCAGCACGCGACCGGTGAGGGCCTCGCTGTTCAGGCTCAGCCAGGGCGGCGTGGCGCGCTCGCCCAGAATCTCGCCCACGATCTGGAAGTACTCTCGGGAGCGGCTCTCCTGGCGCACCGCGATGACATCGTTGGGCTTGACCAGGTAGGAGGGCACGTTAGTTCGGCGACCATTGACCATGATATGACCATGCCGCACGATCTGGCGGGCCTGAGCACGCGATTGAGCCAAGCCCAAGCGAAATACCACGTTATCCAGACGGGACTCCAACATCACGAGCAGGTTCACGCCCGTCAACCCTTTGCCGCGCACAGCGTATTGGAAATAGCGGCGGAATTGCCGCTCCATCACGCCGTAGATGCGCTTAACTTTCTGCTTTTCGCGCAACTGCAACGAATAATCACTTTGATTGCGCTTGAACTGTGCTTTTCTGGCATGCATGCCGGGGGCAAAGCCGCGGCGCTCAAAGGCGCACTTGGGCGTCAGACAGCGATCACCCTTAAGGTAAAGCTTCTGACCCTCGCGGCGACACAACCTACATACAGCATCTGTATACCTGGCCAAGTTACTGCCTCCTATACGTGGTGGAGAGGTTTACGGCTTGGCGACCTTCGTCCCTCTCGAAAAGGACAATCAATTCGTCATGCTGAGGGCCGCCGAAGCATCCCTCTTCCATGTCATGCTGAGGACCGCCGAAGCATCCCTCTTCCATAGTCATGCTGAGGGCCGCCGAAGCATCCCTCGTTTCCTCGGACTAGACGCGGCGCTTCTTAGGCGGGCGGCAGCCGTTGTGCGGCAAGGGGGTCACATCGTTGATGCTGGTGACCTTCAGACCCGCAGCCTGCAGCGAGCGAATCGCGGACTCGCGGCCAGGGCCAGGCCCCTTGACATACACATCAACCTCGCGCATGCCCATGTCCATCGCCTGCCGCGCCGTAGCGCCAGCCGCCAACTGAGCCGCATAGGGCGTGCTCTTGCGCGAGCCCTTGAAGCCTACGCTGCCCGAGCTGCTCCAGGCAACGGTGTTGCCCTGCGGATCGGTGACCGTCACGATGGTGTTGTTGAAGCTGGCCTGGATGTGCGCCTGGCCGTGGGGCACAGTCCGCTTCTCTCGACGTGGCCCACGCCGTACCGTGCGTCTTGGCTTTGCCATGCTCTTTCTTGCTCCTTGACTTGCAATCGAGGTTTGCCAACTCCCAGAGGAGTTGGCAAACCTGCCGCGTCGCGCCTACTTGCGAGCTCGCTTCTTGCCGGCTACCGTCTTCTTGGCGCCGCGCTTGGCGCGGGCATTGGTACGGGTGCGCTGGCCGCGCGAAGGCAGGTTGAGGCGGTGCCGCATGCCGCGATAGGCGTTGATTTCCTGCAGCCGCTTGATGTTCATGCTGACCTCGCGGCGCAGATCGCCCTCGACCTGATACTCCCGGTCGATGGTCTCGCGCAGCTTGGCCACATCGGCTTCGCTGAGATCGCGGATGCGCGTGCTCTCGCTGATGCTGAGCTTGCGCAGAATCTCGGCGCTGGTTGTGGGGCCGATCCCATAGATGTAGGTTAGCCCGACCACGACGCGCTTGTCGCGTGGCAGGTCAACACCGGCAATACGTGCCATATTCTCGCTCCTTTAGCCCTGGCGCTGCTTGTGCCGGGGGTTCGTGCAAATAACCCGCACCACACCGTGGCGCTTGATGATTTTGCAGTTTTCGCAACGTCGCTTGACTGAAGGCTTGACTTTCATGTCTGCTTTGCTCCTCATACCATGTTGCCTGGCTGAAACAGCCCAGGCAACCCGTTCACCTGCTACAGCTTCGTCAGCACCTCGGCTTCGCCGTTGGTGATGGCAATGGTGTGCTCGAAGTGTGCCGACAGCCGGCCATCGGCCGTCGAAACCGTCCATTGATCATCCTGCAGTTGCGTGCGCCAGCTGCCTGCGTTCACCATGGGCTCCAGCGCAAAGGTCATGCCTGGCGCCAGCTTGCGGTTCATGGCCGGGTAGGTGCGGGCCGCTTCCGAGCGATCGGGAACGAAGTTCAGGATCTGCGGCTCTTCGTGCATCTTGCGGCCCACGCCGTGGCTGGTGTACTCGCGCACCACCGCAAAGCCCGCGCGCTCCACAGTCTCCTGCACCGCGCGGCTGACGTCGATGAAGCGATTGCCGGCCAGGGCCTGGGCAAGGCCTGCCCACAGGCTGTCTTCAGTCACCGCCAGCAGCCGCTGCGCTTCGTCGTTGACCTGGCCCACCGGGTAGGTCCAGCCAGAGTCGCCGACAAAGCCTTTGTACAGCACGCCCACGTCGATGCTCACCAGATCGCCGTTCTTCAGCACGCGCCGGCGGCTGGGAATGCCATGCACCAGCTCGTCGTTGATCGAGGTACACAGCGACGCCGGAAAGGGCGGGCCGCCATCCTTGGCATTCGGATAGCCGATGAAGATCGGGATAGCGTCATAGCTGCGAATGATCTTCTCAGCCAAAGCATCCAAGTCGGCCGTCGTCACGCCGGCCTGCACCGTCGTGGCCATGTGCGCGTGAACTTCAGCCACGATCCGGCCTGCCGATCGCATCAACTCCAGCTCCTGCGCAGATTTGATGCGTATGCCGCCGGTTCTGCGTGTCAAAGGTAGGATCATGTGCTGGCTGCTGTCTGGATCGCGCCTAACAGAGCTTCCTTGACC
This sequence comes from Caldilineales bacterium, assembly GCA_021463315.1. Lineage (GTDB taxonomy): Bacteria > Chloroflexota > Anaerolineae > JAAEKA01 > JAAEKA01 > JAAEKA01. The sequence continues at coordinate 5,948 of JAJTXO010000019.1, forward strand.
AGTTCGATGCTCTGGCCGCCGTCGATGAAGACGGCCAGCCCGTGGGCATAGTAGTAGCCGATCAGCGGCGCGGTCTGCTTGTAGTACACAAACAGTCGGTTATGCACCGTCTCCACCGAGTCGTCCGAGCGCTGATAGAGCTCGCCGCCGCAGGCATCGCACACACCGTCCGCCTGGGGTGGATTGAACAGGACATGGTAGGTCGCGCCACACTGGCGACAAACCCGCCGGCCTGTCAGCCGTGCCATCAACGCATCATCAGCCACGGTGAGCACTGGCGCCAGATCGATCTTGCTGCCCTGGGCAGTCAACATGGCATCCAGCGCGCTGGCCTGCTGCAAGGTGCGGGGAAAGCCATCGAAGATGACGCCCCGCGCGCAGTCAGGCCGCTGCAAGCGATCCTGCACCATGCGGATGGTGACTTCATCCGGCACCAGATTGCCCTGATCCATGTAGCTCTTGGCCAGCAGACCCAGCTCCGTTTGGTTTTTCAGGTTCTCACGAAACAAGTCGCCTGAGGAGACCTGTTTCAATCCAAGCTCTTTTTCCAACATGGCTGCCTGGGTGCCCTTGCCGGCGCCAGGTGGCCCGATGAAAACCAGATACACGGGATGTGTTGACGACATTGTCATACCTCCCAATGCCAGGGGCGGCCTCTGCGCCGCCTACCAGTCGAACGCCTTGCCTAGCGGATGAAGCCCTCGTAGTGGCGCATCAACAGTTGCGCCTCCAGTTGCTTCATGGTGTCCAGCACCACGCCCACGACGATCAACAGGCCAGAGCTGGAAATCAGCAATTGGGTGTTGGAGGTCAGGGAGGTGCCCGTCACCAGGCTCACCAGCCAGGGCAGGATCGCGATGCCGCCGAGGAACAGGGCGCCGACGAAGGTAATGCGGCTCATCACCGCGTTCAGATAGTCTTCAGTGCGCTTGCCGGGGCGAATACCTGGCACAAAGCCGCCCTGCTTTTGCAGGTTCTCAGCCAGGTTCTGTTCCCGGAAGATCACATCGGTGTAGAAGTAGGTGAAGCCGATCACCAGGAAGAAGTACAGAATCCAGTAGATCGAGCTGCTGGGCGTGAAGGTGGTCGCAAAGAACGTTGCGATGCTACCGATAACGCCCTCGACATTCTGGAAGTAGCTGGCGATGGTGCCTGGGAACAGCAACAGACTCTGGGCGAAGATGATCGGGATCATGCCGGCCGTGTTGACCCGCAGCGGAATGTAGGTGCTCTGTCCGCCGGTCACCACCTGGCGATTGCCGCGCATCACTCGCACGCGCTTGCCATACTGCACCAGAATACGCCGCTGGCCCTCCAGCACAATGACGATCACCAGCATGGTGGCGACAGTCACCAGGATGAACAGCACCAAGGTCAGATATTGCTGCGTCTCCAGCAACTGCCCGATATTGGCGGGCAACTGCGACACGATACCGCCGAAGATGATCAGCGAGATACCGTTGCCGATGCCTTGTTCGGTGATCAACTGCCCCAGCCACATGGCGAACATCGTGCCCGCCACCAGCGAGATCAGGATTGTCAGCGAGCTCAGCAGCGCCGGGCCCGTGAAGCCGAAGCCAGGCAAGGCGCCGGCCCGCTGCAAGATGGTGGCTTGGCCGAAAGCCTGCAGCAGCGCCAGCGGAATGGTGATCAGAATAGTGATCCGATTCATCCTCTGCCGGCCCTGATCTCCCTCCTGGCTGATCGCTTTCAGAGCAGGGATGATCGGGATCAGGAGCTGGATGATAATCGTGGCCGTGATGTAGGGATAGACTCCCATCGCCATGACCGAGAAGTTCTCCAGCGCTCCGCCGGACATCAGGTTCAAGAAGCCCAGCAGGGCATTCTGACTGAAGAGCTGTTCCAGAACCTGGGCATTGACGCCAGGCACGGGCACAGCGGCTGCCGCCCGATAGATGGCCAGAATGCCAAGGGTGATCAGAATCTTCTTGCGCAGGTCAGGCAGACGCATGGCGTTGCGCACGGCTGTGATCATGTGGGGAAAACCTCCTGGATCGGGCGCCTGGCTGGCTCTGGGGCAACAACGGGCCACATGGGCCGCGCGGCCTGGTGCCAACCGGGTGCGACGGAACGTCCTAGACCGCGATGATCTCCACCGTGCCACCCGCGGCGACGATCTTCTTCTGAGCCGCCTGGGACACCCGGTGCGCCTTGACCGACAGCGGGCGATCGATATCGCCTTCAGCCAGAATGGCCACGCGATCGGTCGCCTTCTTGATGATGCCAGCCGAGGCCAGCGTCGCGGGCGACACTTCGCTGTCGGCTGCGAAGTCCTGCAGCCGGGCCAGGTTCACGGGCTGGAACTCGACGCGCCAGATGTTGGTGAACCCGCGCAGATGGGGCAGGCGGCGCACCAACGGCAGCTGGCCGCCCTCGAAGTAGGGGCGCACACCGCCGCCAGAGCGGCTGTTCTGGCCCTTGGTGCCGCGGCCGGCGGTTTTGCCCTGGCCGGCAGCCGGACCGCGGCCAACGCGCTTGCGATTTTTCTTGGACCCGGCAGCGGGCTGTAGATCATGCAACTGCATGGTCAACTCCTTAGCTATGCCACAACCTCGACCTCCAGGAGATGACCGATGCTGTCGATCATCCCGCGGATCGCCGGGTTGTTGACCTGTTCTACGGTATCGCCAAGCCTGCGCAGACCCAACGCCTGGACCGTGCGCTTCTGGCTCTTCTCATAGCCGATCGCACTCCGGACGTAGGTGATGCGCACGGCCTTGGCCGTGGGGTCGATATTCTTAGTTTGCATTTCGGCTCCAGTAGGGCATGACACTGCCGACTGGCTTGCCGCGCCGCTGCGCCTCGGTGGCCGGATCCTTGAGCGAGGTCAAGCCCTTGTAGGTGGCCCGCACCACGTTCAGGATATTGGCGCTGCCCAGCGATTTGGTCAGAATATCCTTGATGCCAGCCGCTTCCACCACTGCGCGGACGCCGCCGCCGGCGATAACGCCAGTGCCCGGCGAGGCCGGCTTCAAGAGCACCTTCGCGGCGCTGTAGTCGGCGACGATTTCGTGCGGGATGGTGCTGCCGATCATGGAGATCTTGCGCATGTTGCGCCGGGCGCGATCGCCGCCCTTGCGGATCGCCTCAGGCACTTCGCGCGCCTTGCCCACGCCCACACCCACGCTGCCGTTGTTGTCGCCCACGACCACCACCGCCCGAAAAGCGAAGCGGCGGCCGCCCTTGACGACCTTGGCCGTGCGCGCCAGATGGACCACGCGCTCGTCCAGTTCTTCACGTTCCTCGACCTCGCGAGGCCGTTGCTGTCTTCGTCGTTGCTGCTGTTGTTGCTGCTGTTGCTGTTGCTGCTGTGCTGCCATTATTCCTCCTGCCTGAGTCGTGCAGGGTGCAATCGAATGATGGATCGAGAACCGACCCGCAGAACCCGGCTAGAAGTCCAGGCCGCCGGCCCGCGAGGCCTCGGCCAGGGCGCGCACACGACCATGATACGGGTAGCCGCCGCGGTCGAAAACCACCTGCTTGATTCCATGGGCCAGCGCGCGTTCGGCCACCAGGGCGCCGACCAACTTGGCCTGCTCCGTTCGATTGACGCTGGCCGCCTCGCCGCTGATCTCGCTATCCAGCGTCGATGCTGCCACCAACGTCATGCCCTTGTCGTCGTCGATTACCTGAGCATAGATGTGGCTCAGGCTGCGAAAAACGTTCAGTCGTGGCCGCTCAGCAGTTCCATGAACGCGACGGCGTACACGCTCGTGTCGTCTCTTGCGCAAAACGCTGCGACTATCTTTCGCCATAACCTTATCTCCTAAGTAATGCCACCAGGTCAGACCCTGATTACCTTCGCTGCATGGGAGCCATCCCAAGGGAACAGAACCCAGCGCCGGCATGCTTATTTGCCGGTCTTGCCCTGCTTGCGGCGGACGACCTCGCCCGCATAGCGAATTCCCTTGCCATGATAAGGCTCTGGTGGCCGCACCCGGCGGATCCGGGCCGCTGTCAAACCGACCAGCTCTTTGTCGTAGCCCTCGACGCTGATCTTGCCAGCCTTGGCATCCACCGTATAGCTGATGCCCGCGGGGGCCTCCATCTCGACGGGAGCGGAATAGCCCATGTACAGCACCAGCTTAGGCCCTTTCAACTCCGCGCGATAGCCAACGCCCTGGATCTCAAGTTCTTTTTTGAAGCCGGTCGAGACGCCCGTCACCATGTTGTTCAGCAGCGCGCGCGTCAGGCCATGCTGCATCCGGTGGATGCGGCCATCGCTGGGCCGGGCTACGGTGACGACGCCTTCTGACAGCTCGATCAGCATGTCGACGTTGAAGCTCTGCTCCAACTGCCCCTTGGGGCCCTTCACGATCACCTGGTTGCCCGGCTTGACGTCGACCGATACGTTTTTCGGAAGAGAAATGGGCAATCGTCCAATTCTTGACACACTACACCTCCAAGGGAAGACGGGTCAACCACTACCAGATGTAGCAGATAACCTCGCCCCCAACGTTCATGCGCCGGGCCTGCTGGCCGGTGACAATGCCGCGCGGTGTCGAGACGATGGCAATGCCCATCCCGTTGAGAACCCACGGAATCTCGTCACGACCCACGTAGACCCGCCGACCGGGCTTGCTGATGCGCCGCAGCTTGGAGATCACCGGCTGGCGATCGTCGTCGTATTTCAATATGACGCGCAGGTAGGGCTGCGGCTCATCCCGGGTAATCTGATAGTTCTTGATATACCCTTCTTCTTTCAGGATGCGCGCAATGGCAACCTTTACCTTCGAACTGGGCATCATCACCTGCTTGTGATGCGCCAACAGCCCGTTGCTGATGCGATTCAGCATATCCGCAATGGGATCTGTCATCATAGCGTTATGAACTCCGTCAGCTTACCAACTGGATTTGACCACGCCCGGCAGCCGGCCTTCCAACGCTTCCTTGCGGAAACAGATACGGCACAGCTTGAACCTGCGCATGTACCCGCGCGGCCGCCCGCAGACGTTGCAGCGATTGCGAACTCGGGTGGGATATTTGCGCCGCTGTTCACGGTTGATCATGGATTTTTTAGCCAAGGTACCTGCCTCTTCATCTGATGATCACAAAGGCTCGACTCCTCACGCCTGCCAGGCGGGCCAGAGGAGCTGTCAGCCCGCTTATCGAGCCTGCCCGGCGTGCTGGAAGGGCATGCCCAGGTGCGCCAGCAGCCGGCGGCCTTCCTCGTCGGTCTTGGCTGAAGTCACGATGGTGACTGACATACCGCGCACCTTGTCGATCTTGTCATAGTCGATCTCGGGAAAGATCAGTTGTTCGCGCAGGCCCAGGCTGTAGTTGCCCCGACCGTCGAACGCATCCGCCGAGACGCCGCGAAAGTCACGTTGCCGCGGCAGAGCGATGTTGCACAGACGGTCCAGGAAGTCCCACATCCGGTCGCCGCGCAGCGTCACCATAACGCCGATGGTATTGCCCTCGCGCAGCTTGAAGCCAGCGATGGAGCGGCGAGCTTTGGTCGTCATCGGCTTCTGGCCGACGATAGCCGTCAGATCGCCAATCGCGGCGTCCAGCGACTTGGCGTTCTGCAGCGCCTCGCCCATGCCGATGTTGACCACGATCTTCTGAAGGCGCGGCACCTGCATCGGGTTAACGTATTGAAATTCGCCCTGCAAAGCAGGCACAACTTCGTTGCTGTAGCGTTCCTTTAGTTTCGGCATACTTATCGGCCTCACTCAATCGTCTTGCCGCACTTCTTGCAGCGCCGCAGCTTGCGGCCGTCGGCTGTCAACTCGTGGCCGACCCGCGTGGCTTTGTTGCAGCTGGGGCAGATCAGCATCACATTGCTGATGTGAATCGGCGCTTCGCGCTCGATCCGGCCCGTCTGCGTGCGCACATTGCCGGTGCGTCGCTGATGCTTGGTGATGATGTTGACACCAGCCACGATCACCCGCACCCCGTCAGGGTTGGGTTGGCCCTGTTGGCGGCCAGCCAGACGGCTGCGCATCACACGCTGCACCTCGCCGCGGTCGCCCTTGTTTTCGCCGCTGATGATTTCAACGGTATCGCCTGTTTTGATGTGCATCACAACACCTCGGGGGCCAACGAAACGATCTTCATATAGCCTCGTTCGCGCAGTTCACGCGCGACGGGGCCGAAGATCCGTGTGCCCTTGGGATTCTTGTTGTCGTCGATAATCACCACCGCGTTGTCATCGAAGCGAATGCTGCTGCCATCGCGTCGCGAATACTCCTTGGCAGTGCGCACGATGACGGCCCTGACGATATCGCCCTTCTTGACCGAACTGTGCGGCGCGGCTTGTTTGACGGTGGCGACGATGATATCGCCCACGTGTCCATAGCGCCGCCGCGTGCTGCCGCGCACCTGAATGCACAGCAACTCTTTCGCGCCCGTGTTATCGGCGACTTTCACCCGGGTCTCTTGTTGGATCATAGCGTATACTCCTGGTACTGGAAACCAAATCTGGCTGCCTGCCCGGCGCTAGGCCACAGCATGCTCCAGGATAGCGTCCACAACCCAGCGCTTGCGGCGGCTCGTCGGCCGCGCCTCGGCGATGCGCACCATGTCGCCAATCGTGCATTGGTTGCTTTCATCGTGGGCCATGAACTTGCGATGGCGGCGAATCACCTTGCCGTAGATCGGATGGCGGGTGACCCGCTGGATCTCCACCACCACCGTTTTGTCCATCTTATCGCTGGTCACGCGGCCGACCAGCACTTTTCGTTGCTCGCGCATCGTTACTTCTTCTCCTGAGCCATCCATGCGACGAGCTCCCGCTCGCGCAGCACGGTCTTCAATCGGGCGACCTCACGACGCAACTCGCCCTTGCGCGCTGTGTTCTTCAACTGGCCCGTGGCCCGCTGGAAGCGCAGGTTGAACAGCTCTTCGTAGGCCTCATCCAGCTTTTGGCCGATCTCGGCAGTCGTGAAGCTTCGAATCTCGTAGGCTTCCATGATCATCCTTCTCCTAGAGTTTCACGCTTGACGAATTGGGTGCGAATCGGCAGCTTGAAGGCGGCGCGTTCCATGGCCTCCTTGGCGACTTCCTCGCTCACGCCGGCGATCTCGAACAGCACCCGGCCTGGCCGCACCACGGCCACCCAGTGGTCCACCGAGCCCTTGCCGCTACCCATGCGGGTCTCGGCCGCCTTGGCGGTCACCGGCTTGTCCGGGAAAACCTTGATCCACACTTTGCCGCCGCGGCGCACGTAGCGCACGATGGCGCGACGCGCAGCTTCGATCTGGCGAGAGGTCATCCAGCAAGGCTCCAAGGCCTGCAAACCATACTCGCCCTGGTTGACCGTGTTGCCGCGCTGGCTGTAGCCGCGCATCCGGCCGCGGAATTGCTTGCGATATTTCGCGCGTTTTGGCATCAACATGGCACTAACTCTCCTCTACTGGGCTGGCGCTGGCACTGCCCGGCCTGGCCAGGGCCGGCGTTTGCCGGACCAGCGGCCTGGGGCCGGCCTTAGCTGCCCGCCTGAACCGGCTGGGGCGTCGGGGCGGTCTTGCCGGGCAGAACCTGGCCTTTGTAGATCCACACCTTGATGCCGATACGCCCGAAGGTGGTCAACGCCTCAGCGTGCGCATAATCGATATCGGCGCGCAACGTGTGGCGCGGCACCTGGCCTTCGCGTTGGGTTTCCCTGCGGGCCATTTCCGAGCCAGACAGGCGACCAGCCACGGTGATCATGATGCCTTCGGCGCCCTGGCGCATGGCCCGGGTCACCGCCTGCTTCATGGCGCGCTTGTGCGAAATACGCTTCTCGATCTGCTCGGCGATGCTCTCAGCCACCAGGTAGGCATCGATCTCCGGTCGGGTGATCTCGGTCACATCGACCTTGACGCGTTTGTTGGTCACTTCCTGCAAGCGGGTGCGCAGTTGGTTGACGTTGGCGCCTTTGCGGCCGATGATAATGCCAGGCTTGGCAGTGTGAATCCACACATGCACATAGTTGCGCTGGCGCTCGATCTCCACATCGGAAATCGACGCTTTCGGCATTTCCTTGCGAATCATCGCCCGGATCATGCGATCTTCATCCAGCAGTTCGGTGTAGCGCCCTTTTTCTGAATACCAGCGCGCACGCCAGTCTTTGATTACGCCTAAGCGAAAACCATAAGGATGTACTTTTCGACCCAAGGTGTCCTCCTAATCAGGAAAAGACTTCTCGTCACATCGACTGCGGCGCCGGCCGGGGGCTAACCCTGGCCGCGTCCGCGCGATGGCGTACTTTATGACAGGCGCTCCTCGAGCACAACAGTAATGTGTGAAGATCGCTTCAGAATCGGCTTGAACCGGCCGCGGGCGCCAAAGCGACGCCATTTGCGCAGCGGGCCCTCGTCGGCGTAGATCTCGCTGATCCACATATCCTCGCGCTCCAACCCTTCGTTTTGCTCGGCGTTAGCCAGGGCCGAAGCGACGGCCTTATAGACCTCGCTGGCGGCTGACTGCGGCATAAAGCTCAGAGTGGTCAGAGCATCTTCGGCGCGCATGCCGCGCACCTGGTTCAACACCAGCCGCACCTTCTGCGCCGAGATACCGACATGCTTGCGCTGCGCCTGCACTTGTGTCAGATTCTCTGTAATCATTGTCTGTTCTCTGGTCTACCCGTAGGGACCGTTGTGTGCCATCCCGAAGGGACAGAGCCTAACGCCGCTTGGCCCGCTTCTCCTTGGACACGTGGCCCCGGAAGAAACGCGTTGGAGCGAACTCGCCCAACTTATGCCCCACCATGTTCTCAGAGACATAGATAGGCACATGCCGCCGGCCGTCGTGGACCGCAAGGGTGTGTCCCACCATCTGCGGGAAGACCGTTGAAGCGCGCGACCAGGTCTTGAGAATGCGCTTCTCGCCGGTGCGGTTCATGTTCTCGATTTTCTTCAACAGCTTCGGGTCAATGAATGGCCCTTTTTTGACCGATCTCGACATCTGTAAACCTCGTAGGTTGAGTAGGCGTCTGCGTCGTTACCGAAAGCACAGAGCTACCGACGACGGCGGCGCGGGCTGCGGCGACGCACGATGTACTTGTCTGTCGCCTTGTTGCGACGGGTTTTGTAGCCCAAGGTCGGCTTGCCCCAAGGGGTCTTGGGACCAGGCATACCGATGGGGGACCGCCCCTCGCCGCCGCCATGCGGGTGAGACGAGGGGTCCATGGCCACACCGCGCACTTCAGGTCGCCGTCCCATCCAACGCTTGCGTCCAGCCTTGCCGATGGTGATGTTGCTGTGGTCGGTGTTGCCCACCTGGCCGATGGTGGCCAGGCAGTTGATGTTGACCTTGCGCATCTCGCCGCTGGGCAGGCGCAAGGTCGCGTAATCGCCCTCGCGTGCCATCAACTGCGCCGAAACGCCCGCCGCCCGGGCCATCTGGCCGCCGCGGCCGGGCTGCAGCTCGATGTTATGCACCACCGTGCCCAAGGGAATGCGGCGCAGCGGCAGCGCGTTGCCAACCCGAATCTCGGCCTCGGGGCCAGACTGCACCGAATCGCCCACTTTCAGGCCCAGCGGGGCCAGAATGTAGCGTTTGGCGCCGTCCGCGTAGACCAACAAGGCGATGCGGGCTGAACGGTTGGGATCATATTCGATCGAGGTGACACGCGCCGGCACATCGAACTTGTCACGCTTGAAGTCGATGATGCGATAGAGACGCTTGTGGCCGCCGCCACGATGGCGGACTGTGATCTTGCCGCGATTGTTGCGGCCCGATCGACTCGGCAACGGCTCCACCAGCGAGCGCTCTGGCCGGGCCTTGGTGAGGTCGTCGAAAGTCAGCACACTCATACCGCGGCGGCCAGGCGACGTAGGCTTGTATATCCGAATACCCATGTGTAGCTCCTCGTTCCGTCAGTGCCGTCACCGAGCGCCTAGACGCCCTCGACCCAACTGATGCTATCGCCCTTAGCCAGCGTCACGACAGCCTTCTTCCAGGCTGATCTCTTGATGACGACGCGGCGGCCGCGCCGGCCCATGCGTGCTGGCATGTTGATCACACGAACCTTCTCCACCGTCACGTCGAAGCTGGCCTCGACCGCGTCCTTCACCTGGAGCTTGTTGGCCCGGCGATCCACCTCGAAAGCGAACTGATTGTTCACGTCCGCCTGGATGTTGGTCTTTTCCGTCATCAAGGGACGGCGTAGAACTTCTCGTACATGCATGATCCAAATCTCCTACGCTTATCCCAGGATCCGCTCGATCTCACCGATCGCATCGGTGGTAACCACCAGCGTGCGATAGCCCAGCAGATCGCGCATGTTCAGATAGCCCGCCTGCAGGGCCTTGACATCGGGTAAATTGCGCGCCGACAGCTCGACGTTGGCATTGCGCTCCGGCAAGAGGATCAGGGCGCTGTGCTCTGCCTTCAGGTTGCGCAGAACGGCCACCATGTCCTTGGTCTTGGGCTGCGCCAACGCCAGATCCTGCACCACCACCAACTGGGCGTTGCCAGCCTTGGTGGAAAGGGCCGAGCGCATCGCCACGCGCCGCATCTTGCGCGGCATCTTCTGCTCATAGGAGCGGGGCGTGGGCCCAAAAACGATGCCGCCGCCGCGCCATTGGGGTGAGCGGGTGCTGCCCTGGCGAGCGCGGCCGGTGCCCTTCTGACGCCACGGCTTGCGGCCGCCGCCAGCCACCTGGCCACGGGTCTTCACTTTGTGCGTGCCGCGACGGGCATTGGCCAACTGGCGCACCAAAGCCTGGTGCATCGCCGTCTTGTTGATGGGGGCTGCGAAGATATCGTCGCGCAGCTCGATCTCGCCGACTTTATCTCCAGCCATGTTGTGAACTGGTACTAACATCTTCACTTACCCCTGTTTTCTCGCCTCGCGGACGATCACCAAACCGCCCTTGGGGCCAGGAATGGCGCCACGCACCACGAGCATGTTGCGCTCAGCATCGACGCGCACCACGGTCAGACTCTGCACGGTGACGCGCTTGTTGCCCATCTGTCCTGGCCCGCGGTGGCCTTTGAAGGTGTGCCCGGGCGTGGTGCCAGCGCCGGCCGCGCCAGGAGCGCGCACGCGGTCCGATGCGCCGTGGGTCTTCGGCTGACGATTGAAATTGTGGCGCCGCACGCCACCCTGAAAGCCGCGGCCTTTGGAGGTGCCGGTCACATCGACCAACTCGCCCGAGGCGAAGACATCAGCGTTCAGTTTTTGACCTACCTCGAAGCTCCCCAGTTCTTCTTCATCGACAGGAATTTCCCGCAGATAACGCAAAGCCGGAATGCTGTTGCGCTTGAGATGCTGGAGCTCACCCTTGGCCAGCCGCCGGGGCTTGGTCTCGCCAAAGCCAACCTGGATGGCGCTGTAGCCGTCTACGCCCTGACTCTTTTTCTGGGTAACGTAGCACGGCCCAACTTCGATGACAGTCACCGGCACAACCACGCCTTCGTTGAAGACCTGAGTCATGCCAATCTTGCGGCCCAGTAAACCTTTCATGGTCCATTTCCTTGCTAGGGACTGTCGACTCTGGGCGAGTCTCATCATCCCCAATGGGGCAGGTGAGAAGCGGCAGGCGGCGCATCGCAACGGAGGCGCCCTGTCACCCGTTCACCTTGCTGCTAGAGTTTGATCTCGATATCTACGCCAGCAGGCAGATGCAGACGCATCAGGCTGTCGATGGTCTTGCTGCTCGGCTCAAGGATGTCGATCAATCGCTTGTGCGTGCGAATCTCGAACTGCTCACGCGAGTCCTTGTCGATGAAGGTGCTGCGCATAACGGTGAACTTCTCGATGCGCGTGGGCAAGGGCACAGGGCCGATCACTGTCGCGCCCGTGCGCTCGGCTGCATCCACGATCTGGCGCACCGAATTGTCCAGGACCCGATGGTCATAGGCCTTGAGCTTGATGCGAAGCGGCTTTTTTGCCATGGTTTTTCCTGCAATCATGCTGGGAAGAGAGAACGGCCGACCATTGTCAGATCAGCCGCCCTCTCTTCATTGATTCTAGGCTTAGTTCATCACCTGGGTGATGACGCCAGCGCCCACGGTGCGGCCACCCTCGCGGATTGCGAAGCGGGAGCCAGCCTCCAGCGCCACCGGCGCGATCAA
>JAJTXO010000190.1 GCA_021463315.1 Caldilineales bacterium
CCCGGCCTCGGCGACGATGGTCCACAGGCGGGCCGCGAGGGCGATGACGGTGGGGATGGGGGCGGGGAAGAGGGGCGCCAGCAGCAGCACCATGATCCCTTCCCGCACGCCCAGGCCGCCGGGGGGGACCAGGCTGAGGTAGCCGATGACGTAGGCGGCTGTCCAGGTGGCCACCAGCGCGGCGAACTGGGCAGCGGTGATGGGGGTGATGGCCGCGGCCAGCAGGGCGAAGCCGCTGCCGGTCAGCAGCCACGCGGCGCCATAGCCCAGCAGCGCGACGATCAACTGCCGGCCGCTGAGCGTGACCTGAATGGGGGGCCGGCGCAGCAGGGCCAGCCCGCGGTTGAGGATCCATTGCAGGACGCGCGGGTGGCAGAGCAGCAGCCCCAGCGGAACCAGCCAAAGCAGCGGGCGGATCAGCTCCAGCCAGGCGCTGTGGCCGGCCAGGGCGAAGTAGAGCGCGGCCAGGGTGGCGCCGGCGGCGATGCTGAGCACCTGGTGGAGGACGATGCTGGTGAAGGTGGTCAGCCGGCTGACGCCGTCGTCTGCGGCCAGCTCGGCCATGCCCAGCAGTTGCCAGATATTGCCGGGGATGAAACGCACGATGTTGGAGAGGAACCAGGTTTGGGCGGCGCGACGCCAGCGCAGGTGGCCGCCCAGGCTGCTCAACAGCCAGCGCCAGATGGACATCTCCAGCAGCATGCCGGCGGCCAGCAGGGCGAAGCTGGGCAGCAGCCAGCCAGGTCGGAACTGCCACTGGAACGCGGCCAGCGCCTGCCACTGGCTGGCCAGCAGCGCGACCATGAAGGCCAGCGAGAGGGCCAGCGCGGCCAGACGCACGATTTTGTTGATGCGGTCGCGCAAGGACGGAACCGGATCAGAAGTCATGGCGGCTATTCTACCGCAAACGGGGGGGAATGGCGAATGGGGGGTGGGGGGTGGGGGCAGAAGGCAGAAGGCAGAAGGCAGAAGTCAGAGGTCACCGATCACCGATCACCGATCACCGTTCCCCAACCGCGCCAGGCGGCGGAAGTGCTCCAGATAGCGGCGGGCCAGGTGGGGCCAGCCGAACTGCGTCTCGATCAGCTCCCGGCTGGCCGCGCCTAGCGCGGCGCGCTGGGCGGGGGGGAGCGAGGCCAGGCGCAGAATGGCCGCGGCCAGCGCGTGGGGGTCCTGCTCTGGCACAATCCAGCCGTTGACGCCGTCCTGGATCACCAGCTCGTTGCCCGCGGCATCCGTGCCGATCACCGGCTTGGCGCAGGCCATGGCGTCCAGCACGCAGACGTTCAGCCCATCGGCCGGGCGGGTCACCGAGGGCATCACCAGCGCATCGGCCGCGTTGTACACCTGACCCATCTGGTCGAAGGGCACGCGGCCCAGCCAATGGACGCAGTTCTCCAGGCCCAGCTCGCGCGCCATCGTCTGCCACTCCTGCCACAGGTCGCCGTCGCCGACGAGAGCCAGGTGGATGGGAGGGGGAGAGGGGGGGAGGGCGTGTTGCTTGAGGATGGCCAGGGCGCGCAGAAGGACGTCGAAGCCTTTTTTGTAGACCATGCGGCCGACGGCCAGCAGCAGCAGCGCGTCGGCCGGCACGCTCCAGGCCGCGCGCTGCTCAGCCACGCCGCTGGGATCGGGGCGCAGCGCGGCCGGGTCTACGCCGTAGATGATCAGATCGAAGCGGGCCGGGTCTGCACCTAGCTGTTGGACGGCTACATCGGCCAGGGCGTGGCTGTTGGCCGTGACCAGGCCGGCCTGCTGCAGGGTGAAGCGGGCCATGGCGCGGAAGAGGGGGTTCTGGCCGGCCACCAGCGCGTCGGAGCCGGGGATGGAGACTACCAGCGGAATGCCCAGGGCCCGGCTGGCCACCGCGCCGAAGAAGCCGTTGGGCAGTAACCAGTGGGCATGGATCACGTCGGGCCGGTGCTGGCGGCACCAGCGCAGCGCCGCGGCCGCACCGGCCGCGAAGAACATGGGCGCCAGCCAGTAGGTCTCGCCCCGCATGCGCACATCCGCCTCCATGGTGCGCATATAGCCCAGCCGGTGCCAGGCATCCCGCGGCGCATAGCGCCAAAGCTGGAGCTCGACCCGGTTGGAGGACTGGCCCGGCGGCGCGCTGGCGTCGGGCGTCGGGCGATAGGCGGCATCCCAGGGGGCCAGCACCGAGACACGCTGGCCCTGGCGCGCCAGCTCCTCGCTGAGCGCGGCCACAAAGCTGCCGCTGAAGTCGCCAGAAAAGCGGGGGTAGTTGTGGGTCAGGACGGCGATATGCATGGGGAATAATGCGTAATGCGTAACTCGTAGCCAGGAGGAGTGGGGTGGGTCTTTTGGTTGCGGGAGGTGGGTGTTGGTGCGTGATGCGTGATGCGTAACCCGTAACACGTAACCCGGAATCGCGGGGTGGGTTTCTGGTTGCGGGTTAAGAGTTTGGAGTTCGCCTAGCAGTATTCTACGGCGCTGCCGCAGAATGCGCCAAATCAGAGTGGTCTATGGCGTGGCCAAGCCACGTTGACTCGTGGGAATCGAAGCCCGGGAGATGTGGCCATGTTGCCAGGGCCCATTTCAGCGCGCTTGAGGGATGAAGAAAAGCCACCCGAAAAAGCTAGTCCCTTGATCTATAGGCACATTCCTCTTCCCAATGACTTGTTGCTTTATCCCTCCGAAATTGCCCATTGACAGCGCGGTTCGTTCATGCTACCCTCGCGCGTAGCTGGCCAGAGTCAGCGGCCAGTAAGATGGACGAGGCGTGCGGCGCTGGGTCGTGGACGCAGCCAGCTTTCTGGCGACGACAGCCACGGATTGAGCTCAGGCAGCGGCGGTATGGACGATGGAGACAGCAACTGTGCGGATGGTTTCCTGGCTCTTGGTGGCGGCTTTGATCGCGCCGTTGGCGTTGCCCGCGGCGGCTTCTTCAGCTTATGCAAACTCAGAGGGAGGTAAGACGGCCCTCATGAGCCCTGCGCCCGGCGCAGAAGCAGGGATGGACCCTGCGTGGCTGCCAGAGGCGGAGATCAGCCGGTCGGCGGCCAGCCAGCCGGTCACGGCGACTCAGCCGTTGAGTATGGCAGCGGTGGCGCTGGTGGACCCGGCATCAGTCCGGGGTGAAGCACGCACACAGCCGTCCGATGAAGCGCCGCCGGATGAGATCGACGCCGGGGGCGACGATGTCGGCGGCTACCTTGCTACGGTGCTGGGGGCGGCGCCAGACCTGTGGACGGGCAACAGCAGCTTCGTCTACCCCCTGGAACTGCCGGCGGGGCCGGGCGGCTTCGCGCCATCGCTGAGCTTGAACTATAGCAGCGAGGTGGCCAACTCGATCACACTGCGTCATGGCGCAACCTACGAGGTGCAGGCGAGTCTGCCCGGCTACGGCTGGTCGCTGGGTGTGCCGAGCATCAGCAGCTCGGGACCCAACTGGCTGGAGCGGCGCTATTTCCTGACGCTGGGTGGCAGAAGCTACGAGTTGGTGGACGACAGACGAACGATGTCGTCACTTTCCTCTGATATCACCCTGGTGGCAGAGAAATGGCTGTGGATGGGCGGAACGAACGCGGGCCAGGTGGTGAAGACCTACAGCCTGGGCGGGAGACCCGTGGCTGTCAACCGCGGCGGGGAGTGGACCTATCTGTTCCAGGATCACCTGGGTTCGCCGGCGTTGGAGACGGACTACGACGGCCGAGCAGGCTTTCGTTGGAAGTACGAGCCGTATGGTACAATGCGGGCGTCGGAATGGACCTTACCAATCGACAGGGGTTTCACTGGCCAGGTGATCGAGCCTGGGCTGGGGCTGCACGACTATGGCGCGCGGCACTATGCCCAGCCGTTGGGCCGGTGGATCGCGCCGGATACCATCGTGCCGGAGCCGGGTGATCCGCAGGCGCTGAACCGGTACAGCTACGTTAACAATCGACCGACCGTTCTGATCGATCCCACTGGCCATGTGGCGCATCCCAACTGTCAAGGCGCAGGAGCAGCCATTGCCGACTGTGGCGTGGATGACTGGTATGGCTACGAGGACTATGCGGTCAGGAAGCATCTGCGCGAGATGGGGCAGCGGGAAGGCGACAAAGTTGCGCGAGCGCTGCTGGATGTGGTGTCAACTCTGTTCGAACCAGCCGATTACGCTGCTACTATCGGAGCGTGCCTCAGCGGTGATTGCAGCCTGCTGGCGTTAGCGGCTATGGCGCTGCCGGTAGTGCCAGGAGTGATAGGTAGGAATGCGGATGAGGCAGTGGATATTGTTAAGCGTTTGGATGCCGGTTCGGATGCCCTGCCTGCAAGGATCTACCGCGGCGGCGATCCATCTCCGTCGAACTTGCGACCAAGAGCGGGTGAGGAAGGGCTTTCTTTCCGCGATTCGTTATCGAACCCCCATCCGTTACCCGACAACCAACGCCCGGTATTCGAGCCAGGGAAACCATTCTTTGGCATTGACACTTCTGGCCTGCCACCAGGGTCGGTCATTCCTGATAACGTACCACCTGGGCATGTAACGGTAATCGATGTAGCATGGGAGATTCTCAAGAGCCTTGTAGTTGACAAAGGTAAGTTCCCCAAATGACGACACTTGATGACCACACCGCACGAGTGACGCTCGAACTACTCGCGAGAACTCATTCTCAGGTCGATGCTTTTGTCCGCCGACTCAGATCTAGGCGGAATTTGGGCAGAATTCTTGCCGACGTCGACAGCCATCTCTTTGAGAGTGGTTTGACCGTGTCGGCGTGGATTGAAGCGGATACACAAACCGGCGCAGTGCTCACTTGGTGGATGGATCTATTATGTAAGAACGATCATTGGGTACTCGATGGACGGTTATCATGGAATGGACGCGACATCATCGTCCAATTTCCCGAAGAAGATTTGCCGCACTTTCAGGCAGTAAGTGAAAGGTTCCACGGTGCCCTAGATGCGTTATTTGATGCTGGATTACGGGTTCTGGATGAACAGCAACGCTTGGCTGGCTCCCTTTCTCCAGAGGAAGGCATGCAGGACTTTTGATAGGTAATATCTCGACTTCGGCAGTGACATAATACCTGAAAGACCTACTTCCATGAAGGATATCGAAAGGACGGCTAACGCTATCAGCCGTGGCATTACTGCCATTGATGATGCGCTTGCGACGGGAAATATTCCCGATAAGGGGCCGATATCGGTGGATCAGCTTGGTAAGTTCCGGAGCCAACTTCGATCGATGCTCGATGGAGTGGAAGGTCGGGCCTTATCAAGCCAAGAGAGGCCGCTTCGCCGCATGGGGCTGATCATCACTGATTCCTGGCCGCTGGAGTCTGAACTGAGTGATGCACTGCTGAAGGCAGAAAACGAATATGTCACATACATGACAGCGCAGAGATAACCAACACAAGTCATCCAAGCTCGTGAGATCGTTGATCTTCGCACAGGCAAGGTGCTGCGTGGACGCTAAACTCGACAATCGGGAAGCTCGTAAGATAATGCAGATTGCTAAGGCGGGCATTGACCGTTTCTTTTCAGAAGGCTACTCTCAGTGGTCACGTGACAACTTCCAGAAGCTCCTGGGTACGAGCCTTAGTGTTGATGATGACAGGGTTCTTTTCACTCTATACAGCTGGGAGGATGCTGGCATCGTCCAGTTTGTTGGAGAAAGTGAGACTTACTTGCGGGTATTACGCGGTTTTCCATCAGGTCTATGAGGCCGTTTCGCAAATCAGCAGAGCGCCCTCGAATTCAGACACACAACTCGTCGCATTGTCTACGGACACACGGCTACCTTGTGGCGTAGCGCCGTTCTGATGGGTGTGCATGGAATGACCCGTCACTAGACCGCTTCACTCAACCCGACACCATCGTGCCTGAGCCGGGCGACACTTCGACGCTCAGTGCAGGTCCGCAGGCGCTGAATCGGTACAGCTATGTGCTGAACAATAGACTTTATCGGGATTAGAGTATAATCAGAACTTATCCTGTCCATTCGCTTAAATCTATGGGCAAATCGCGAATTCGGCGGTATTGCCGTCGTATGGAGCACTTATCGTCAAGTTCGTAGCCTAAATTCCATACAATCTGATGTGATGACGGTCGCACAGGTCAGGCCGAGGTAGGTAGGCTCGAAACCACTTCGTGCATATAGTGATTGCTCTGTATTGAAGTACTATATGTAGTGATATAGGAATTCGAGCAAGTCGTCAGAAATTTAAGCGAGTGGACAGACGAAAGGTGAGTTATTACTGCCAAATTCCCGCTCCGTGGTAAGGTGGCTATGACGGATTACTCGGAAAACTCTTCGGTTGTGATGTTTGTTGCTCTTGCCATCGCAGGCGTGGTAGGAATTGCGGGCGCTGTATGGGGAGTTGCCTTCGCGCGCAAACGTGGTTGGTATCACCCTCTTGCTGTCGGCCTGCTTCTTGGAGTTGTTGCAGGAAGCATTGTCCTTTCCATTGGATTTGGGGCGGTCTGGATGATTTCCGAACTCCAGCCCAGCAATACTGGTGACTTGCTTAATGTGGTTCTGACTGTGCTAGGTGCGGTAGGTTTGTTGTCAGGTCTAATCTATTCCGTGATTAAGAACCAACAAATGGCACGTACCCGCGGGCATGATCCAGCATCCGCAAGTCAGAAGTCAGCGACAAATCCTGGTGTTGCTCCATCTCGTGCCGACCCAGTGGTAGCTACACCGCCGTCTACTCCCTCACAACATCCGACTTCCAAGAGTTGTCCATATTGCGCTGAAGACATAAAGAGCGAAGCCATTGTGTGTCGCTACTGTGGTCGTGATGTTCGTGTGCCGCCTAATCCCCCTCCTAAGGCTACAACTCCCATGTCCAGCGCTCAAGCCGGTGATCAAGACACCATTGAAAAGGCTAGTTCAGGCAATCGGAGGACGTTGCAGATAGTACTGTCGCTTCTGGTGATGCCGTTTTGGGTGATGGCTGCCATCTATCTCTGGATCGGCTGGACGGCAAATAGCGATGGAATGCCTTTGGACTATGTTCTCAGTCAGTTCATGATGATGTTCACCTTCCTGGCAATTGGCGGTGTAATTGCTTGGATTGCAGGCAAAGTCAACCCGAGCAGATAGACTACCTACCTATTTTCCGCTACCCTGCAATAGGGGTTTTGCGGTAGATTGGATCGGCATAC
Source organism: Caldilineales bacterium (assembly GCA_021463315.1). GTDB lineage: Bacteria > Chloroflexota > Anaerolineae > JAAEKA01 > JAAEKA01 > JAAEKA01. Next base: position 7,117 of record JAJTXO010000190.1, read on the forward strand.
AATTCGTTGCGGAGGCGAATGGATGCCGATGCAAACGAACTCTG
>JAJTXO010000191.1 GCA_021463315.1 Caldilineales bacterium
CCTACCAACCTACCAACCTACCAATCTACCAACCTACCAACCTACCAACCTACCAATCTACCAACCTACCAACCTACCAACCTACCAACCTACCAACCTACCAACCTACCAACCTACCAATCTACCAACCTACCAACCTACCAATCTACCAATCTACCAATCTACCAACCTACCAATCTACCAATCTACCGCTCACCACTCACCGCCAAAAACTGCTCCTGATCGCGCAGTTGCAGGTCGTAGATCTGGCGATAGAGCCCATCCTCGGCCAAGAGCTGCTCGTGCCGGCCGCGCTGCACGATGCGGCCTTGCTCCAGCACCAGGATCTGATCGGCGTGCTTCAGGGTCAGCAGCCGCTGCGCGATGACGAAGGTGGTGCGGCCCTGCATCAGCGTCTGCAAGGCCTGCTGGATGATGTATTCGGTCTCGGTGTCCACGCTGCTGGTGGAATCGTCCAGGATCAGGATGCGCGGGTCATAGAGCAGGGCGCGGGCGATGGCGATGCGCTGTTTCTGGCCGCCGCTCAGCGTCACGCCCCGTTCACCCACGCGCGTCGCGTAGCCATCGGGGAAGCCGGCGATGAAGTCATGCGCGTTGGCCGCCTGGGCCGCGCGCTGGATCTCCTCCAGGCTGGCGCTGGGCCGGCCATAGGCGATGTTCTCGGCGATGCTGGCGCTGAACAGAAAAGGCTCCTGCAGGACGATGCCGATCTGGCCGCGCAGGCTGTCCAGCGTCAGTTGGCGCACGTCCACCCCATCGATCAGCACCCGGCCCGCGGTCGGATCGTAGAAGCGGGGGATCAGATTGATGATGGACGACTTGCCCGAGCCGGTGGGGCCCATCAGCGCGGTCACCTGGCCCGGCTGGGCCGCGAAGCAGATCTCTTGCAGCACGTTGAGGCCATCGCGGTAGCCGAAGCTGACCTGCTCGAAGCTCACCTGGCCGGCCGGCTGGCTCAGCGGCTGCGCGTCGGGCCGCTCCAGCACCGTGTTGGGGGTGTCCATGATCTCGAAGACGCGGCTGGCGCTGGCGTCGGCCGTGGCGGCCGCGTTGACCAGAAAGCCCAGCCGCTGGGCCGGCCCGTTGAGCATCAGCACGTAGGAGATCATGGCGAAGAGCACGCCCACGGTGATCTGGCCATTGAGCGCCATCGGCCCGCCGAAGAAGAGCAGCAGAAAGTTGCTCAGCGCGATCAGAAAGGTGAAAAAGGGCCAGTTGTTGCCCCACAGCCGGATCAGCCCCTCGCGCAGCCGGAACCAAAGGCTGTTGTCGCGGTCGAACTTCTCGAACTCGTAGGGCTCGCGGGCAAAGGCCTTGACCACGCGGATGCCGGTCAGGCTCTCCTGCATGGTGGTGGAGAGCACGCCCAGTTGATCCTGCACGTAGCGCGACTGCGGCCGCACCGTCATGCCGAAGCGCACCGTGGACACCAGCAGCACCGGCAGCGGGATCAACGCCAGCAGCGCCAGCCGCACATCCATCAGCAGCATGGCCACCACCACGCCGATCATCAACAGCAGGGTGGAGAGCAGCTCCATCAGGCCGATGCCCACGAAGCGCTCGGTCTCGGTGATATCCCCGGTGGCGCGGCTCATCAGGTCGCCGGTGTGGGCCTGATCGTGGAAGGCGAAGGGCAGGCTCTGCAGGCTGGTGTAGAAATCGTTGCGCAGATCATAGGCCGCGCGAAAGGAGAGCCACTCGCCGAAATAGCGCTGGACAAAGCCAACCACGCCGCGCACCAGCGCCACGGCCAGAATCACCCCGGCCGCCACGAACAGAGCCGTGGGATTGTCTTGCTCCAGCCCTCGATCGATAGCGCCGCGCAGCAACTGGGGGATCAGCAGGTTGAGCAGCGTGGCGAAGAACATCGCCGAGTAGGCGAGGACAATCTGCGGCCAATAGGGCCGCAGATAGCGCACCAACCGTCCATAGATCGCCAAGCGGGCCATGACAGATGCTCCAAAACAGACAACGGCGGGCTTGCCGGGCGCCCGCCGTACACGTCGATACAGGTTAGCGCCAGTGTAGCACGGTTTGCATGGCCGGTCAAACAAGGACTGCTGCGCGGTCTTGCCGCCATATCGTCCCCTCCCCTGGCCGTGAGACGGACGATTTGGAAAATCGTCCTACGCAGCAATACCTTCGCCAAATTAGACGGATATGACAAAAGCCAACTAAAAACGGACGCCTGGGCTCAGGCGTCCGTTTTTAGTTGGCCGGTGGTATCATCTCAATAGAGGGGGAAGACTTCGGAAGTCTCGACCCCGGTTTTTTTGAGATGATACTTTTTGGTTAACCAGGCCGACAGCAACCGTCCAGCCTGGCGGCAGATCAGGCGCTGGGTTGGCTCAGCGGCTCCAGGTCGGCACAAGCCACGGCACAGCCGGTCCGTCGCCTTCGGCCGTCCAGCCCTGGATGCGGCCGCTGTCGTCACGCACGTACCACCAGACCCAGCCGTTGGCGCAGCGGGGGCCATCCAGGATCGTCACCGGCACGCCGGGGTAGAGCCAGCCGACGTTGGCGGCGTTCTTGCTGGCTGCTTGCCGCACGCGCTGGCGCTGCGTGTCGCCCACCATCACCCGCATCCCCACGGCCAGGCGCTCGGAATAGCACCCTTCGATGGGTTGCAGATCGGTGCGCATCAGGTAATAGCCCGCGTTCGGCACGCCCTCGGCGGTCCAGCCAGCGGCATCGTAGGCCGCCACCTGGTACCAGTGGATGCCGTTGTTGCAGACCGGGCCAGCCTGCACATACCACACATTGCCGGGGGCCATACGCATGGACAGCACGCTGTAGCCCAGGCCAGGCCCGGTGCGCAGCCGGTTCGCCGTGCCGTCGATCACCTCCACAGCGTCGCCGATCTGCAGGCGGGGTGGCAGCGGGCAGGCTGCCTGGGCGTGGCTGGCGCTGGGCGGCCATGCCAACATGACGGCTGCGGCCAGCAGGATGATGGCCATCAAGCTGAGCGGGCGACGCGGGGATGAGGTGTGCTTTGAGAGGATCATGGGGTTACTCCGTTTCACGATGAGATTCGACGCCTTCAGCGCCCGATTGAGACCTGTGCGGATTGTTTCCAAAGCTAGTCACATCAATGCGTATGGCAGCGCCAATCTGTCACCGGCTTACAGCAGTTCCTCATCCGGACACGACACCTCGCGCAGAACGGGTCAGGGGGTATGAATTTAGCAGTCTGGGGTGAAAAGTGGCAAGTGGCAGGTCAGAGAACAGGGGTCAGAGGTCAGAATGTCAGAGGGGTTCGAGGGCGGGGAGGCTGAGAACGGACGGGGGTAGTACGTTGATTGGCGATCAGTTGGGAGCGTTATACGCCGAAAGCCTCTTTATGGTCGCATCACACTGATTACGGCGCACGCGTTGTCAGCATTGAGCCACGCAAGGTCGAACTCCCCATTTGGCACGCGCATGGGCGCGTCCATGACAGCCGGATCATTGACAAGGACATCATCCTTTTCGATCCCAATCAGGACCAAAGCATGGTTAGTGGTGCTTGACCAGTACCCCAGTTCCCCCGTGTCGACGAAGGCGATGACCGGCAAGCCTGCCCGCAGGTATTGTGCAGCGATCGGCAACGTAGCCTCGCGGTAGATCACTGTCACCCCCCTCAAACGAGACAAGTTCAGGATATTGCGCCGGGGAGCGCCGATGGGTCCGATATTCAACAAGCGAAGCAGCTTGCCATAAGGCGTGCTTCTGCCATAATAAGCCAGCGCCATGGCGGCGCAGGCCGCCAGACAGTCAGATGGGCCGGCTTGCACATGATGGGGCACAGGCAGCGGAGGAATGTCAAGCAGCAAGTTGCTCGGCATGGCGCGCGATCTCGGCGATAGCTTCGGGTGTGGCAAATATCTGCCCAGTCTCGACGTCGACGTCAAGCGTTCCTGTCGTGCCGATGACACCTCGATCAGGCAACGCCAGCTCGATCGGCACTCGCCAAAAAAGCCGGCGCCCTACGACCAAGTTGGGGTCTCCAGCACGCAGCAGATAACTGATTTCGTCAGCCACAAATCTTCTTGCGATCTTCTGGGCCGACTTGGCCGAGAAATTCTGCCTGGCTGAGATTTCCAGCGTCAGGCGGATGTCGCCAGTTTGGGGAATCGCTTCAATGACCGCTTCCATCTCGCATCTCCTTCACGATATCTCAATCGTCCTGATGGGCATTATAGAGCATAAGTTGATTCCAAGCAACACCATGCCAGACGGGCAGCGACACAGAGTTCATATTTGGAATTGCTGCCAACTGCGGACCCGACGGAGGCGTCACTGACCTGGCGCTGGTGGACGTCCAGACCGGCGCGCAGATCAGCCCCACCTTCATCGAGAGCTGTTTTCCAGTGGAGTTCGCTATCGACAGGGCGGGCACATACCGGCTGGTATCCACAGCGCACCGTTAGCTGCTGACCTCCAAGAATCTCAAAACGGACGCCTGAAGCAGGCGTCCGTTTTGAGTTAGCCGGGGTGCTGGGTGGATTAGCCGCCCATTTCCTTCAGCCGCGTTTCCCAGCGGGCGTAGAGCTTGTCGTAGGTCGACTCGCTGATCTCGCCGTTGGCCAGGCGCAGGTCCAGGGTGTCCAACAGCGCCTGCACCTCGGCGGGCGTGGTGGGATTGGCCGGTGCGGCCGCGGCTGGCGCGGCTGGCGCGGCTGCGGCTGGCGCCTTGGGCTGCGTGGCCTGCTGCATGGCCTGCGCCATGACGCCGGCCATGGCCGCGCCCATGCCCATGCCCGCGCCCAGGCCCATGCCGGTCTCGGCTGTACCGCCCGCGCCGCCGCCCGCGGCCGCGCCCTGGCCGACGCCGCCGATGGCCATGCCGGTCTGGTATTCGATGAAGGAGCCTGCGCCGACTGCACCCATGGCCGCGCGCTTGTCGATGGCCTGCTGCGTCTCCTCGGTGGGGCTGACCGACTCGAGGAAGAACTGCTTGATGCCGATGCCTAGCAGGGCGAAGTCGTCGGTGACCTTGGCCCGCACGGCCGCGCTGATCTCGTTGAACATCGCGGGCAGGTCGAAGAGGCCCTTCTTGCTCTCGCCCAGCACGTCGGTCAGCTTGGAGATGATGATGCTACGCAGGTAGTTCTGCACCTGGCTGGTCTGGAACAGCCCCATGGTGCCGACGATCTTGGCGACGAAGAGCTGCGGATCGACCACGGCCATGGAGTAGGCGCCAAAGGCGCGCAGCCGGGCCAATCCCAGATCCGGGTCGCGCAGCGCGATCGGCTCCGGCGTGCCCCACTTCTGATCGATGAAGTCACGCCGGTTGACGAAGTAGACCTCGGCGGTGAACATGTTGTTGCCGCCGGTGGCCAGGCTCAACAGCCCGCTGAGCAGGGGCAGGTTGGCTGTGGTGATGGTGTGGCGGCCGGCGTCGAAGGTGTCCAGCGCCTTGCCGTCGCGGAAGAAGACCGCGGTCTGGCTCTCGCGCACGATCACCTGCGAGCCGAAGCGGAAATCGCCCGCGCCGAACTCGGGGATCCGCACCACCATGTCGTTGGCGCCCTGGTTGGGGGCTTCGATGACGTCGATAATCCTTGCCATTTTCATTCTCCTTGGGGTTGGGCTGGCTCGGTGGCTGCGCACAGACCGGCCAGAGCGGTGATGGGCGGGCTGGGCTGGCTCGGTCAGGAGACCGGCCAGAGCGGGGCTGGCTGGCTGGGCTGGCTCGGGCTGGCTCGGTCAGGAGACCGGCCAGAGCGGTGGGTGGTTTTATTCTGTGGCCGCGGCGGTTTGCAGGATCACCTCGGCGCGGTGGCCGAACTGGGTGTTGAGGTTGTCCAGCGTCGTGGTCAGGGCGCGGATGCTCTCCATCCACTCGCTGTCGGGCCGGCCAGCCAGCGCGCCCATGCCGTCGATGATGGTCGAGATGCGCGCCACGTCCTGGAACATGGCCTGGTCGAACTGGCCCAGCGCGTCCAGCTCGGCCTCCTTGATCCGCGCATCGTCGAAGAGCGGCGCGTAGCCGTAGCTGGCCGTGCGCACCCGGTCGGACAGGGTTTGCAGCTTGGTGGCCGCGCGTTCCATGTCGTCCAGCAGATCAAGCTGGCCGTTGTTGACCAACTCGATTTGCAGATTGCTCAGGCGGGACCGCTGGTCGTCCAACTGACGGGCTACCTGGGTGCGCACCGCCTTGTCGGTCTCGCGGCGCAGCTCCTTTTCCTTGTAGCCCTTGATGCCGGGCACGCCGGCGATGACATTCTCCACAACGTTCATTTGGTCTTTGGCTTTTGCCATCAGGTCATCGAGCATAGGTGTTACTCTCCTTTGTGAAGCTATCTGCGATCTCAACGCTCAGAGCGGGCGAGAAAACCGGGCTCTCGTCCGCCGCTGAACAGCCATGGCACGAGGGCGCTGGCTCAGGTGGCCAGGAACACGTCCGTGCCGCAATAGGGACAGGTGATGACGCCCTTGCCGCCGAACTGCATCTGGCCGCCGCAGTTGGGGCATTTCTTGGTCTCACGGATCGAGCCGGCCAGCTTGGAGTACAGAATGCCGTCGTTCCAGTTGATGTAGCCGCTGAACAGCCCCTTGCCCACCAGGTCGTAGATCCAGGCCTTGACCTGGTCGCTGCTGGAACCCAGCTCCAGCACCAGATCGGACATGTTGACCTGGCCGCGCGAGAGGACGATGTTCAACAGCTTGCGTTGCTTGTCCACCTCGGCCAGCTCCGCGCTTTCGCGCTGGCCCTTGACCAGCAGATAGGCGCCGACGCCGACCGTGGGGGCCGTCACCAGGAAAAAGACCAGCGCCACGCCCAGCGCCGCGCCGCCCAGGCTGAGCGCCTCGCCGCTGGCCATCTCGGCCAGGGCCCAGATGCCCACGATAGCGATGGCCGCCACGCCAAACAGGATCAGGATGATGCCGACTACTCGACCGCTTCCGCGCATAGCATGTTCCTTTCTGCAGAAATGGGTCAGTGTTGCGTGATCAGTAACTCGTAACTCGTAACTCGTAACCCGGAACCCGGAACTCGGAACCCGTAACTCGTAACTCGTAACCCGGAACCCGGAACCCGGAACTCGTAACCCGGAACTCGTAACTCGTAACCCGGAACCCGGAACCCGGAACCCGGAACTCGGAACCCGGAACCCGGAACCCGGAACTCGGAACCCGTAACTCGCAACCCGTAACCCGGAACC
>JAJTXO010000192.1 GCA_021463315.1 Caldilineales bacterium
GCGGAACCCTTGGGTTGAGCTTGTCGAAACCGTTCCGAGACTGTCCCTCCTGGCAGACCCAGGCGCCCATCCGTAATCGGGGTTGCCACCAGCGCTATTCCTGTGCGCCAGGTCTTCCCTGGCAGTTTGGCGCTGGATCGGGGCGTGGCCGTCGAAAGGCCAAGGGACAATCGCGGAACCGGTTCCGAAGAGAATGCCCCGGCTTCTGGGCCGGGGCTACGACAGCGCTGTCGTAGACAGAGCGCTTCTCTGGCCGCGAGCGCGCGTCTCGTGGACAGAGAAGCGCCCAGCACGAGGCTGGGCTAGAGGGATGGGTCTGGATCAAGCAGCAAATTTGCCACTTGATCAGGCCGGCTGCATCTGCACAGTCCGGTAGGCTCGGATCAGGCAGCGGATGAACGCGCTCTCGTAGCCAACACCTTCCCATTCAGAGAAGGCTTGGGTGCGCGCGCCGGTGAAGTGCCGGCATTGGGCCAGCCACTGCACGCCGCCGTTGACGGTGATGAACTCCACCAACTGGGGGTGCTGGCGCAGCTTGGCCTCGATGACGCGCCAGCACAGCGCCTCGCGCTCGTCCATGTCGGCGAAGTGGTTCAGGCCCCGCTTCAGGTGCTGGTAGGCCTCTTCCGCGTCGGGGTAGGTCACTCCGTCGATGGTGACCGGGTAGCTGTGGCGCAGGTTGCCCTTCTTGCGGGCCAGTTCGGTGGGGTTGGTGAGCACAGTCCGCGCGCTGCGCTCGCCGCTGAAGATGTTGCCGGGCGGCACGTTTCGCGGCACGCGCGGCTGTGCGGAACCGGGTTCCGCGTTTGCCAGCTCGGCCAGCACATCGCCGTGACAGGCTAGCGGCGCGCACCAGCAGCCCAGCACCTTGCCCTTGAGCGTGGGGATAGCGTCCAGGATGGCCTGGCGCCTCTCAGGCTCGATCTCCTGGTAAGCTGCGCCGGCCAGCCAGTCCCTGAACGCCTGAATGGCGTCCGCGCGCGATCCCACAACCACAGCGGCCTGCGTTCCCTCCTTGTGGGTGAAGGGATTGCCGAAGATGCTGCCCTGGCCGCGGCCCACGTAGACATCGTAGGGGGCGCGCTGGCAGTGAACAACGAGAGACACGATACACCTCACTTTCTCGAAGCCAGTTCCGGCTAGTAGCGAATGACCACGACCTTGATGCCGGCCTCGCGCGCGATCTGGATCATGTGCGCTGTGCCGCGCGACCGGCCATCCCAGAAGGCGACAAGACCAGTTGCAGCCGCCAGCATCTCATGATTGCGCTTGTAGCCGGCGGATCGGCCATACATGGTCCAGTCCGCAGGAAAACGCATCACCTCAAACCCATGCTGCTCTGCCCAGTGGGTACCCAGGGTGTCAGCGCCGTTGGCCATGCCGGAGATGATTGCTGTATCCTCCGGCGAGCGTTTCTGCAGCAGGTGATTGAGCTTCTCCTCCATCAACTCGATGTCAGAGAAATCTCTCCCACCCGCCACGATGATGAGATTAGGCTTCATAGGGCACCTCTTGAAGATCGTCGACGCGGCGAAGGTCGTCATAGTAGGCGGCAATCGCACCGCTATCGAGCTGGACGATGGCGATGCCGCGTTCAGGGTACACTCGGACAACCTGCCCTTTCACGTAGGGAACAGGCTCTCGCCTTCCCATCAACAGTTCAGCCACGACGATCACAGCCGTCCCCAGCAGCCCGCAGCCAGGGAAGTCTTCATCCGGCTCAGTGCGACTGCCGGCCGCGCTGATGATGGCGAAGTCATTCTTGATCATGATGTACCTCCAGAGAAGATTGGGAACGAATGCCCCCGCAGGGGCTACGACAGCACCTCGTGCCGGGCGCTTCTTTGCCAAGGAAAGCGTGCCTCGGTCGAGTGCAGGCCGCTCTGCTCTCCCAGGTTGCGACTTTCCCCGTTAGTCAAATCTTTGACTAACGGGACACCTCTCCCTGGCAAAGAAGCGCCCCGGAACCCTGTTCCGAGGCAGCAACGTTACTCCCCGTAGTAGTGCCGGATCACCGGCTGTTCTCCACCCTCCCAACTGACATCCACCCACAGCCAGCGGCCGGCCAGCATGTACCTGTCCACGATCCAGCCCAACTGGCGATGGCTGCTCCCCACCAGGTCGCCGGCCGCATCCTCGCCTATCAACTGCACCAACTGAGCGAAGCTGATCTGCTCACAGCCATACTCGACGATGGGCAGATCAGCCACAGTGAGCGTGATACCTGTCATGGCAAGCCTCCTATCCAGCACGCCGTAGCAGGGACGGCGCGTCCTGCACCTCCCACAGGTGCCGCCAATTCAGCTCGTCGACGACTTCGCTCTGCGGCGGGAAGACTTCCACTGCACACACATCTTCTCCCAGGTACTCGTTCTTGAGCCGCTGCAACGTGTCCCAGCCACAGCGCACAGGGCCGCCGTCTTCCCGCGAGACGATCATGCGGCGTCCCGACTTTCCTAGAAGAACCCGAACAACGTAGGACATGGGAACCTCCTACACAGGCAAGTCCAGGGCAACAGCGTCCTGGAAAGCCATCAGCCGATCACAGCAAACCTCGGTGAGGATGACGCCGGCGACTTCCAGCATCTGGCCCTTGGTCAGACGCTTCCCCGGCACGAACCCGCGGCCGCCGTAACCGAACTCGTGGTAGTCCGTGCCATCCTCCACGTCGAGGAAGTACACAGCCAGCGGATAGTCGTAGCCGAAGAACAGGCAGACGTCCTCGTCCTCGAGCGTCAGAGACACGCCTGCTTGCCGAAAGGCCCGCTCGACAAAGCGCGCCTCAACAGTGGTTGCATAGCGAGACATGGCAAACCTCCAGCAGTTGATGACCCAGATGCCAGCTGGGATAGGGAAACGTGGAAAAGTAGAACTGAAGTAGAACTGAAGCAGGGAAAGGGCGCCCTCAGTCGTAGACCGCGACGACTGAGGCCCAGCGCATGTAGATTTCGCGAGTAGATGTGAAGTAGAACTGAAACGGGAAAGGCGCCCTCCTCGCCGCACTACCGCGTTCGCACTGTCAGCGCCCAAGGCAGGTTGCAGTGCGACCGATCCTCGACAGCCAGCGGCCCGATGTGGTACGCGTAGACCGAGCAACGCCGACCGTAGAGCGCGAAGGGTCGTCTAGCAGATGGTGACGCAGGTGCCGGCTGGGCGTGTAGGTTGTAGATAAACATAACGTTGAGCGCGGGGACAAGGGAAGGAAGTACAGCAATAGAGCTGCCTCCCCCGCCCCCAAAAGCCACCGCAGTCGTGCTGCCCCGCGCCGTCTGCCGTCTCATACCGACGCGCGGTCGACGCAACCCGCCTGCGACAGCCCACCGCCCTGCTGTCCCGCGTCAGCTGACGTCGCATACGAACACGCAGTCGCGCGCCGTTGGACGCCCCGCGCCAGCGTGCGGTCGACGCGGCCCTGTCACACAAGAGCCACCGCCCTGCGCGGCTTCAAGTCGCCAATTGGCAGCTTGAAGCTGTCGCGCGTCACGGGCTGTTGCGTGGTTTAGTGGTACCGCTAAGGCGTGGCAATGGCTTAGTGGTACCACTAAATTGCCTAAAAGCAGGTTTAGTGGTACCATTAAGACCATGAAGCAACAGCACAGCATACGGGTGGACGATGATGTGTGGGCCGCTTTGACCGAGATGGCGGCGGCCCGGGGCTATGCCTACCGCGGCCGGCCGAACCCTGGCCGGGTGGTTGAGGACTTGGTGCGGGGTGCGCCGGCAGCCGCCCAGTCTGGCCCTGTGCAGCCGGCCGCTGTGGACGCGGCAGCCCCTGCGCAGCCGGCCTATCGGCTGGCCGACATCGTGGCGCGGTGGCCAGAGAAGACGCAGGCCCAGTGGCGCGCGGAAGAGTGGAAGGCTGGCCGCTGGGTGAAGCTGGTGCTGGACACAATCAACGGCCAGGGTTAGCGGTTGGGGCTACAGCTTCTGGCAGCGGAAGCCGGGTTGGCGGCGCAGCCAGCGGCCCAGCTTCGTGGCCGGCTGGCCGATGAACTTGCGCGCAATGGGCGGGGCGGCGACGACGATGCGGGCTGTGTCCACGTCGACACAGATCGTCATCCGCTCGGTAGACAGCCACCAGGACGTGGCGTCGCCCTGAACGTGCGCGGCGGCCGGGGGTACAGGCGTGGAATGCCGCGGGGTCGTCTCAGCGGCGGGTCCAGCGCGGGGCAGTGGGGCCATGGTTGCGGCCCTCCTTTCGGGTGATCTCACCGGCTTTACACCGGCACAGCCCCGGCAGAGGCCGAGGCTTCGCGGGGTATACCGCCCGCTGCGGTTGTCAGGGCCGGACAACTACGCCATCAGCACCTGGTAGCGCAGGCCGAGGTAGACGCACTCCTGGATCGCCCTGTCCTGCACGAAGCAAGGGCAGTCGGGGTCGAGCGCATCCAGGCCGGCCTGGAACGTGTTGCTGGACAGCAGGGCCAGGTGCTTCTCCAGATCCAGCCGGCCCAGCAGTCTGATGATCTCGTTGCGGTAGTTCATGGGATACACCTCCGGCTGTTGACACCCAGTCAGCCTCTGGTAAGACCGCCACGCCCACCCATGCACCATGGGTGCTACCGACTTCACGGTAGTAGGCCCCCACCACAGGGCCTCGCACGACTGGCGGCCGTGCAACGGAAAACGCCCGGCTTCGCACCCGGCTTGGACGTCATGGGCCAACGCCTACACCTATTCGGTTGTGGTATTCAGTTGTCGAAGCAAGCCCTAGAAGGGGCAATCCTCGGTGGCCTCGGCAGCCTGGTCGGCAGCCTGGTCGGCAGCCTGGTCGGCATGCACCTCCACGTCCTGGCCGCCCTTGCCCGCGCCCAGGAACTTCACCGTCTGCGCGGTCAGGGTCAGCGAGCAGCGGGCCTTGCCGTCATTGCCTGTGAACGCACTCGCGCTCACGCGGCCCACCACCATGACCAGGCGGCCCTTGGCCAGGTACTGCTGGCACAGCTCACCCAGCTTGCCCCAGGCCTCGACGCGGAACCAAGTGGTGGTCTCGCGCTCGGCGTACTTCTCGTTGACAGCCAGCGAGAAGTGGGTCACCCACTTGCCAGTGGGCGTGCAGCGGGCCTCGGGATCGTTGCCCAGGTTACCGATGGCGATGGTCTGCTGAAACATGGATACACCTCCGGAAACAGAAAGCCCGGCGCGCTGGCCGGGCAGGGGTAGGATAGACGCCGGCTTTGCACCGGCACAGGGCCTATCGCACAGGCCCTTCACGGGTTATGCCGCCCGTTGCGGCTACCAGTCCAGGTCGCCCAGGCGCTCGGACACCCACATGCCGGCGTTGTAGATCCTGGTTGCCGCGAACATCGCCAGCATCATGCCGACAAACAGCCCTGTACCCACCCAGGACATGAGACCGATGAAGGCAGCAAAGGCCCAATCGCCCTTGCCGCACTTCTCGCCGATGATACCGGCTGCAAAGGGAATGCCGGCCAGATACACCAACACGAACAGGACGGTTTCCATGACACACCTCCGGAAACAGAAAGCCCGGCGCGATGGCCGGGCAGGGGTTGGGAATAGGCGTCCGTGAGTGGACACCCGCCTGACGCGGAACCCGGAACCGGTTCCGCGCCAAGAGGGTGCCCGCCCTACGGGGGGCGGGCAGGATGGGCGAGCGGCTACTCCCAACCCGGCGACTCGGGGTAGTCCGCGCCGCACTCGACGCACACCACCCGCGTCGTGCCAGGCTGGGTGACGACCAGGCCACCGCAGCGGCAGCGGCCCACAGAGACTGGGTCGAAGTCGGGGGCATGGCGATCGCGCCAGTCGTCAGCATCGCCGCAGGGCTCAGACGCCCACTCCCCAGGCGAGAGCGGGGACAGGGCCTGGGCCGGCTGGCGCCAGTGAGCGCCATCGTCGAACTCGCCCCGCGGGAACTCGGCCTTCTCGCGGGCGTTGATGCGGCGATAGGCCATCTCGCCTCGGTCACCCTCGTCAAGCCAGTCCTCACCGAACTCGGCGGCGAGCTGCTTCTGCATGGCCTCTGCCTTTGCCTGCAACGCTTCCCAAACACAGTCGTCACAGACGCAGGCCTCGTCGCTGCGCACCCAGCCATGCCTGTCGCACCAGACATAGCCATGCACCGGCTCGGCGAAGACGCAGGCGAACATGGCGGCCTTGTAGGTGTCCTCGGACACGAACATGGCAGCGTCGGCGCCGTCCGCCATCAGCCTCTCTACCACCAACAGGAACTCAGCCATCACGCACCTCCAGGGCTGTTGATACCTGGCCAGCCTCCAGGGTTGGGATTGCTCTCCCTGCCGTCATCGGTTCCCACCAGGGAGAGAGAAGGTTGTGGGAAGACCCGCACCCAGGGACAAGCCCTGGGCTGGGGGTTTCTAGGCTGCGGCGGCCGCCTCCACCTGCGCGCGGAACGCCTCGAACGTCTCCCAGATGGCCTCAGGGGGCATCAGCTTCAGCGCCCCATGCTCGTTGGTCTCCATCGGGAATACACCGACCAGCCCCCACCACTCGCGGTAGGAGCTATGGTCGTGGCTGCGGCCTACCGTGTTGAGCACCCGGTAGCCGTGCTTGACAAGCCAGGCAGCAATCTTCTTGCCGTCCCGATCCTTGACAGGCCGCCACTCGCCGAAGTCCTCACGCACCCTGACAGGGCGCTCAGACCAGCCCGGCTTGCCGTAGTGCCGGGTTCCCTCGAACTCGACAACGATCATCGCACACCTCCACAGTGACAGGCCCCTGCACCCACCAGCGAGCACAGGGGCTTGTCTGCTAGCCCAGCCAGAAGCGGATGATGGCCTCCACATCCGCATCAGCGGGCAACTCGATCTTGGTGCAGCCGGGGTACTTGGCCTGCACCTTCACAAACCTGTCCCAGGTCTCGTCACGCACCTGCGACAAGTCCACGGTGACCTTCTTCGTGCTGGCGTAGACGCGGGCCACACGTGCGCCTTCGCCGATGACCACTTCCTCGCCCCACGAGCGGGCCAGACGCTTGAGCTTCATCACACACCTCCGGGAGTTGATTGCCCGACGCATAGCCGGGGACGCGAAACGACCCGACGGCAGTCTACTGCTGGCAGACGCGCGCCGGGTTGGCGACAACTGCTATGCCCCCTTGGCTGTCAGTACCGGCCAGCCTCCGGGACGCGACGCGACCCGGCC
>JAJTXO010000193.1 GCA_021463315.1 Caldilineales bacterium
GAGGCGCTGCTGGCCGACCCGACCCATCGGTTGGTCACCGTCCTGGGGCCGGCCGGCATTGGAAAGAGCCGGCTGGCCCTGGCCGCAGCCGCGGCGCAGGCCGACGCCTTCCCCGATGGCGTGGCCTGGGTGTCGATCGCTGCCGCCGGCAAAGATGAGCCGTTGGCGACAATGGTGCTGGCAGCGTTGCGCGTCGCTGTGCGTGAGCCAGCCAGCGCGCAGGAGCAACTCCAGGGCTATCTGCGCAACCGCGAGATGCTGCTGGTGCTGGATGGCCTGCAGTCGCCAGTCGACGGCTGGGCTGAATGGATAGGTGATCTCTTGCAGCGGGCGCCGAAGGTCACGATTCTTGCGACCTCCCAGGAACGCCTGGGGCTGCGCGCCGAGTGGCTGTTGACGTTGGAGGGGCTGGGCTATCCTAACGGCGAGGCGTTCGAGTTGATGCAGCAACACGGCGCGGTGCGGCTCTTTGTGCAGCAGTACAGCCAGCTACAGGGCCACGGACCTGCCAACGACGAGGAATGGCTGGCGGTGGCGCGCATTTGCCGGCTGGCTGATGGCCTGCCGCTGGCCATCGAGCGCGCCTCCGTCGCGACCTGGGGCCGATCGATCGTGGAAACGGCGAAATCGCTCGCGGCTGACCAGAGCGACGCGGCCAGCCGTTGGAGCATTACGCCTTTGCAGCTTGCAACCCCGTGGCACTACAGGTCCCCGCTTTCGGAGCCAGCGCCCCGTAGCGTCCCTAAAGAAACCGAAAACGGTGGTTCCATCTGAGCGGTGGAAAACGCTATTCGTGGAGACTCCTCTGGCCGCTCCCCTGAGTTTGTTTCCACAGCTCGGCGTATTTCGTCCGTACCGACGGATCGAGCGCGTCCGCCAGGCTCAACGGCATCTCCAGCCGCACGATCAGGTCCTGCACGTCGGCCAGATCGCGCAGACGGTGAGGCGCGCTCAGGCCGGAGGCCAGCTTGAGCTCGATCAAGCGATCCAGTGCGAGCACCTGCACACCGTCGATCTCAACCACCACACCGGGGAGATCGGGATCCGGGAAGGCCACCGGCTTGGGCAGGCCGTCCCCTGGATACTCTCCGCTGGTCAGAATCTCGATGCGCACGCCGGTGTCGGTATCGCGGAAGGTCTTGCGCGCGC
Organism: Caldilineales bacterium; assembly: GCA_021463315.1. Classification (GTDB taxonomy): domain Bacteria; phylum Chloroflexota; class Anaerolineae; order JAAEKA01; family JAAEKA01; genus JAAEKA01. The sequence continues at coordinate 1,150 of JAJTXO010000193.1, forward strand.
CCTGAAACGCAGGGCGATAGCCTCTGCCCACCATACGAGCGCTGAACCGGTCCAATCCCGCGGGCGTCAGCACCAGATCGATATCCTCGGTGAGCCGGACGTAGCCATGCTCGGCCATCGCCAGGCCGCCGATCAGGGCGTAGGCAATCCCTTCGGCCTGGAGGCGCTGCGCCAGCTTTTGTAGCGTGACGTGCAACACTCCAGACCCTGCAAAATAACCACTTGCCTCTCGCAGCATGAGCTCGCCGCCCTGGCGCAAGCGCTGTTCATAGATTAGCGTTGACTCTTCCATCGCGCTATTTGCTCCATCACGAGACCTGCGAGGTTGCCGAAAACCTCGCAGGTCGGCTGTTAGCCCACACCGTACAGCGTTTTGACGTTGGCGTAGATCCACCCCATCTCCCGCTTGGCGTAATGCTGGCCCAGGTGGCGCATCAGGTTGGGCAGGTCGTGCGGGTCCAGGCTGGACGCGTCCACCAGGCTACGCAGCCATTCCTGGCGTTGCAGCTCGACCGTGAAATCCAGGTACATGCGCTGGATCAGATCGGCCTCGGCCGCCACCTGTTGCGGGTCGAAGTCGACCTCCAGCGCCGCCTGCACGTCCTCGGGCCGACCGTTGGCGAAGTCGTAGCCGTTCTCTAGCAGCTTGAGCAGCGCTTGGCGCACGATCTCCTTGCTGATGTGCTGGTCGGCCTGCCAGTGGATCTCCTCGATGCTGGGCGGCTTGCACTTCCAGTACGCGGCCGTCTCGGCTGTGGAGAGCATCAGGATCGCCCCCTCCTGCACGAAGACGTCGGGGCCGGCGGCCTGGTTTTGCGCCTCGATCTGCGCCTGCCAGCGGCGATAAGCCGCGGCCAGGCCGTCAGCGTCGGGCGCAGCCATCTCCAGCGTGGGAACCAGGTCGAGACCGTAGCGTTGAGCGATGTCGGCCAGGCGGCGGTAGCTGGCCGGCTTGCGGTGGCGGATGGCCGTGTGCAGCGTCAGCGCCAGCGGTGTGTCGTAGCGGATCAGGTGCGGGTTGCGGTAGCCCCACAGCTCGAAGGCCAGCACCACGTGCTGCTCCCGCACGGCCCGCTCCACCGGCGCGCGGTCGGGCAGGACCTCAGCCAGCAGGCCGTGCCAGTCGCCCCAGCGGCTGGGTGCCAGCACCGGCAGCAGGCGGGTGCGAGGGATGACCTCGAGCACCTGGCCGTCGGGGGCGGTCAAGGGGTAAAAGATGATGGCTGTGCCGTCCAGCTTGACGGTGAAGCGGGCGTCGACGATGTTGATCGGCACGGAGATGCTGACCTGCAGGCGGCCCTCGCGATCCTGGATGTAGGGGTAGTGGATCTTGGGCATGGCCGGGATGAACTCCAGTCGCTCCTGCCCGTCCAGCAGGGTAACAGCCAGCATGCCCAGCTTGTCGCTCTCCTGCCGGCAGAGATAGCCAGAGAAGTGGATGCCCCCCGGCGAGACCGCGTCGAAGGGCTGCCAGTGCCGGCCGCTGGCGTCGGTGATGGCGGCGATCTGGTCGAGGGTGGCGAAGGTCATGACGGCAATATCTCGAAGGCTGTGCAGTGGTGAGGGCGCAGTAGATTGAAATGGCGCCGATCCAGAGTCAGGATGCGCTGCACTTTGAGGCGCTCGGCGATGGCAACGATGGCGGCATCAGCAAAGTCGATGTTCTGGTCGCGGTATTGATGGAGCACCGCGGCAACCCGCTCATGGTTATGATAACGTACATCGCAATTGACAGCAAGTCCGGCGTGATCGGGGCAGTTTGCCAGAACCTGATCGGGATCATTGCGCGCAGTAGCGACTTGCGGTACAATAGCGGGCACGGTGAGCTTCAGAGTGAGGTGACATCACGATTTGGTCGGAGATACGTAGAGCTTATCCCAACACGTGGTTGGTCATCGAGGCGATCGAACGCTGGAATACAGGCATCCTGCGCATGCGGCAACTGATGCGCCAGCATGGCCTGCCCGAGCCGGTGTTCCAGGAGATCGGCCAGACCTTCCGCGTCACCTTTCTGGGGGCGGGCGACAGCATTCTGGGCCTGATCCCCGAGGCCGGCGTCACCGACCTGCGCGCGCAGGGCCTCAACGAACGGCAGGTGCGTGCTTTATCGCTGATGGTAAACGAAGGCCAGGAGCTAGCCAATCGACAGCAACTTCAAGTTCTACAAGCAGATCACCGACGATCAGGCCTTTACCAAGGCGTTGTTCGGCCGGCTGTTCGAGCGCTATCTGGAACGAGCTAAGGGTGAAGAGCTTGAATAAGCAGATTTGGACCGCGTACTGTCCCTATCACGCGAGAAACCTAGCTGCTTCAAGCCAACAGCTAGGGAAGGAGGCTACTCATGGGCTTTATCGAGTTGGCGACCAGTCCTCTGCCTGTTGTGCTGGCGATATTCGGTGGCATCGCAGTACTCTTGGCGATGATTGGCTCGGTAGAAGGAAACATAGTCATCAAGATTACTCCGGGCCGGCAGCGAGTCTTGTTCGCCATAGGCATGGTGTTCATTGCGGCGGGATTGGCTCTGTACCTTTTGCCAAAGGTCATTAATCCGGAGCCACTGCCAGCCGCTACGCCCGATCCCGTGCCGACAACCGCACCTGCAGAGAACACGCCAGAAGCGACCCCCACCCCAGTCCACACAATCACAGACACGTCGCGAATTCCACCACCAGTTCCGGAGATTCTGGTTCTGTTTGAAGATGATTTTGGTAGTGGTTTGAAGCCGGAGTGGCAGGGGAATCGGAACTCCTGGAGAGTGCTGAACCAACAGGCAACAAGCATTAGCTGCGGAGTCATCTCTGTTGGTTCACTAGAATGGAACAACTACGTCTTGAGCTTCACATTTGAGTTGCCTACGGCCACGGATGGCAATGTCCAAGTACTGTTCGCAGCTCATGATCCGCAGAACAGTTGGGTTGCCGCTCTTCTTACAGAAGGCGAGAACGGCGCCGTCAGTCTGCTGAAACGCGCGGATAGCGGCGTCACCTGGCCACCCGGTGTCACGACCCAACGCAACGGGCTGTTTGGTGCCCGGCAATCTAGCCAGTTTACCCTGCAAGTTGAAGGGAGCATGGTACGCTTAAGTATCAACGATCAGGAAGCCTACAATGTGGATCTAGCGGATGATCTTTCTGGTGCAATTGGTTTAAGAGCGTGTCCCAAATCCCTATCGTGGATTGACGACCTGAAAGTCGTTTTGCTGCCAGAGTAAGACGCAGTCTCCAGGGCCGGTTCAACATCACTCAAATCCAAACATCGAAAGCCATCCCAGGCAGAAGCATGGTATCATGACCTACCTCGACGCCGCTTGCCACATCCTCCACCAGGCCGGCCAACCCCTGCGCTACGAAGAAATCACCGAGCGCGCTGGGGCAACAGTTGATCTCGCCTCAGCAAAAGCTCGACCAGCGCACAGCAAGTCGCTGAGCTCCTTCTGGCGGCCTTTGGATATGCCGGCGGCGACCTGCACATCGTCCATCAGCAGTCCGCCTGATGCCAAACGCATCCGTTTCACCTGTGAACAGCCAAGACAATGCCAGCATCTCAGCACAAGCAGCCACGTGAGAAGATAGAGAAGCAGCCAAGAGTGCGCCTCGGCAGCTTGACGGTTTGGCTGATCCTGGTCGCGGCACTCGTTGTCAGCGCATGCGGCGACGCGCCAACGCCAACCGCCGTGGCAACCGTCGAGCCCACGCCCCGGCCGCGTCGTTCCTACCTGCCCACCGAGACCCTGCCCGCGCCGTCCGTGGTCAGCGAGGAGGCCAATCTGCGCGCCGGGCCGGGCCTGGAGTACGAGCGGCTGGGCAGCATCGCGCCGGGCGAGGTGGTGACGCTGACCGCCCGCAGCGCGGCCGGCGATTGGTATCAACTGGCCTCGGGCGCATGGATCGCGGCCTTCCTGGTGCAGGACGCCCCGGCCGGGCTGCCGGTGGTCGATGGCGAAGCGGTGGTCCTGGCTAACGCGGCCGCACTCCTTACGCCAGGACCACGGCCCGCGGCCGCGCCGTCAGATGCCATCGCCGCGGCTCTGCTCAGGGTGGTGGACGGCGACACCATCGAGGTGCTGACCGAGGGGATCACGGCGACCGTGCGCTACATCGGCGTCGACACGCCGGAGCGCGGCCAGCCCGGCTATCGGACTGCCAATGAGGCCAACGCGGCGCTGTTGGGCGAGGGCGCGCTCTGGCTGGCCAGGGACCGCTCTGATCGAGATCGCTATGGCCGGCTGCTGCGCTATGTCTACCGCGCGGACGGGGAGATGGTAAACCGGGCCCTCGTGGCCCAGGGCTGGGCGCAGCCGGCCGAATATCCGCCGGACACGGCCCACGCGGCCGAGCTGCAGCAGGCGGCCGTGGACGCGGCGCGCGCAGGGCTGGGCTTCTGGAGCGGCTGGGCGCCCGACGGCGCGGCGCCCTATGCGCTGACCATGGGCAAGGTCAACCTGCGCGCCGGGCCGGGGACGGAGTTCGAAATCAGCGCAAAGGCCGAGAACAACACCCCTTTGACGGTGCATGGGCGCACGGCCGACGGCCAGTGGCTGCAGATGAGCGCTCCCGACCGCAGCGGCGGCTGGGTGTCGGTGGACTTGCTGGCGCTGCGCGCGCCGGTAGATGAGATCGCGGTGACGTGGAACGCGGGCGATTGACGGCCCGGCTAAAGCCTCGACTCCGGGTTCACTGGCATCAACTGGTGTGTAGCCCTGCTGCTAACGCGGCCAGATCGACCAGCAGCGCCGCTTCGGTCTGAGCTGCGGCCTGGGCGGCGTCGGTGAAGCCGGCGCGGGCAAAGAGGGCATGGCGCACCCGCCAGCCCTGGCCGCCATCTGGCAGCTCTTTCAGCACCCGCGGCGTCTTGATTTCGACCAGGTCTCGCAGCACATCTTTGCCCACGGCCTCGGTTCCCCACTTGCACTCGCCCAGCAGAATTGCTCGCTCCTGCCAGTTGACCGCGACCACATCCACCTGCGCGGTCCGGCTCCAGTGACTGCCTACGACGTCGGGGCGGAAATCGATCTGTCCGGTGCGGCCTTGTTGGGCGACCCACTGCTGGGCCAGATCTTCGAAGGCAGTCTGTCCGACGAAGGCGCGCAGGCCCTGCTGCACCTGGCGTGTCACCCAGTCCGGCTCGAAGGCCAGCGCATCGTGATGGGGCGCCAAGAAGCGAAAGTAGAAGCGAAAGTAGGCGTCGCTGAGGTGATAGCGACCCTGTCGGGAGCGGTGGCGGCCAGATGGCGGCACGGTGGCTGGCAGGCGCCGCTCCACCAGGCGCAGCTCCTGCAAGCGCGCCAGGTAGGTCGGCAGGTGCGTCTTGCCGATCAGCGCCGCGTTGCTGATCTCGTCCAGGCTGTGGCTGCCCGCGCCGATGGCCTTCAGCGCCGCCAGATAGACCTGCGGTTCGCGCACCTCGTCGTAGAGCAGAAAAGCTGGTTCGGCTGTGAACATGCTGCCAGGGGCCAGAATAACGTGGCGGATGTTGTCCACCAGGCTGCGGCTAGGATCGAGCCATTCCAGATAGGCAGGCACGCCGCCAACCATGGCGTAGGCCGCCACACGCTCCTCCAGCGTCCAACTGGGCAGAAAGGTCTGTAAGGCGCTGAAGGGCAGCGGATCCAGATCCCACTGGCCGGTCAGCCGGCCAAAGAGCGGTGATTGGCGGCTTTGCAGCGTCTCCATGGTGCGCACCTGAGAGCCGCAGATCACCAGGACCACCCGCGAGTTTTTGAAATGCTGATCCCAGGCATGTTGTAAGGCCGAGAGCATAGCAGGGTCAGACTCGGCGGCGTAGGGCAGCTCGTCCAGGATCAGGATGTGGCGATGCGCGCCGATGTAGCCCACGGCAGCCTCCCACAGCTCGGACCAGCTCTCGAAGGTTGGCGCTTGCCGCACAGGCAGGTTGAGCAGGCGGGCGTAGAACTTGCGCCGTTGCAGCGCGGCCGGCTCCTTCTCTGCGGCCCAGTAGGTGTGCTCTGTC
>JAJTXO010000194.1 GCA_021463315.1 Caldilineales bacterium
CCCAGTGACTGGCCCTGCCGTCAGGACTTCCATCGCCTTGCAAGACCACGTCTCGTCGAGATAATCATCCGTCGGCCCAACGCTCCGGTTCAGCGGCGGGCCGCGCAGCGGACCGTCCGCTGCAACCGGTTGTTATGTGGCAGTTGAACGCCACTGATCTGTGTCTCTTCTGGCAACAATTCAACACTCCCGGTGATTGGAGCACACGATTGGGCTAGAAGTTCAGAGGCTCTACGATGTCGCCACCGAACCAATCGCCGACCGTCTGGATGGCGGCGGCCGACAGCTCTTGTGTGAAGAGAACGGCCAATCGCCTCTTGGGCCTCGAACAGGTGACGTAGAAGAGGTTCCGATTGCGCTCGAAGGCGGCTTCTTTGTTGGCGGGAATCTGTGCGCCCTGCCCCGCCAATTCGAGCATCTCGTTGAAGTTATACCTGTTCCAGCCTCTACCGACGACCACGAGCACGTTCTCGAACTCGGCGCCCTTGACGCCGTGCTTCGTCTCGAACGGAGAATGGCCCGACAGGTAGCGGCACAGGGCGACGATTTCCTGATACGGAACGGCCCGGAGGTCGCTGAGCTCCTTCAGCGCACGCGGCATGTCGTCGCCGGCTTCCGGGTCGAACTCCCGCAATTCACGTTCGCGCCGCTCGACCGCGTCAGGGACCCGCGGCCGGCGTTCCGCAAGCAAATGGTCCACCACGTCGCCGACCATCCCGCCGGCTCTCAGCTCGACGAGTTTGTCCATGGCCTCGGACCATTTCTTCTTGTCGGTCTGAGCGCGGATCGCCGGCACGTTGGAACCGAGTGCACGGAACATCTCCCCGTACTTCTTGGAGAGGTAAGCCTCACAGGCCGGCTCCAGAGCGTCGGCGAAATAGGCGATATGCGGATGCTCCTTGCTCGTGAAGGACTCGTTGAACGCGAAGACCGCGGGAATGCTGGGATATCCCTGCTTGCCGGCAAGCACGCGGTGCGTGAGCATCAAGATCTTGGTGGTCTCGACGGACCGATCCCACCCCTCTTCGGCAAGGCGATCGAGGACGGTCTGAAGCGCCCGGTCGGCGGCTTCGGTCGGAAGGTCTCCGCCCCAATGACCGCCGGCCTGACGCGGTCCTGCCCAGGTGTTCGTGTGGAAGATACGAACGCTACCTTGTTCGTTCGGATCGACGACGAATTGAGGCAGTTCGGGCCTCATGCGGTTCAGGCATTCGACGACCGTCAAAACCGAACGGAAGTTCGCCTGCTTGCCGACAACAGTGAGGCTCGGATGCTCGATCTTTCCGCATCCGTCGCCGTAAATTTTCTGCCAGTGGTCGCCGAAGAAGCCAAACTGCGGCGATCCCTCCTGCCCGAGGAAGTGGTTTTTGATGGAGTCGATCCAGCCGGCGTTGGTGTCCTGGTACTCATCGATCAAGATGATTGGGTACTTGTCGGTCAAGATGCGCCTGAACTTGGCGTTGTCCATGAGAGCGATGGTGAGGATAAGAACGTCGTCGTGATGAATGGAGACCCGACGGTCGTTGATGCTTCTGTGCCCAAGTTCGTATTCGACGGCGCGCTCGCCGAGGTCGCCGACTTCGGCGATTCTGTCGGGCCAGTGCTGGAGGTCCGGCAGTCGTTCCCGGAGCTGTCGCTGGAATCCGCTGATGAGCGACCAGCAGAATGCGTGGATCGTATTGCAATAAATGAGTGGGCTCCGGTCGGTCCGGGCGTCGATCTCGTCCTTTGCCACGTTGGTGAAGGTGATGCACGCGATCTTCTGATGCCGCTGCGGCAAAATGTGCTGGTAGCGCTCCATGAGGAAATGGAGCGCCTTGACGAGCGTGTAGGTCTTTCCCGCGCCGGCACCGGCTTCCACAAGGAAGCTCTCTCTGCGCTCCAGGCAGCCATACACCTCGGCAAGGGCTCTGCGGCTGGCCTCTTCGGCCGGGTTCAATTGTTCCGCGACCTCAGCCATCTTGAGCCGCCGCTGCTTCGGGGGCGTCGGGGGTGGCCACCTGGACGATCGCCGCGCCCGCGTCAGGAATGCCACCAGCCGCCAGCCATCTCAATCCGTCGAGGATGTAGCCGGGCGCGGTCCAGCCTGTTTCGTCGATAGCGTATTTGAGGGCGAACTCGGACTTCTTGATCTTGTCGAGCTTGTCCCATGCGCACTGGGCCTGCTCTTCGGGCGTGGCGCCTTCGATGCCGAACATCTCCGGATTCGCCAGCATGAACGCGTCCTCGAAGGTGCGGCCGCACGGACCGCCTTCGGCCTCGGGCCTTTGAAAGGCAATGCGCCGGAGTTCCTTGACCTTGGCCGCGTCGTCTTTCGCCAGAAGGCCCTCGGGCGAGCAGTCGCCGTCTCCGAACCAAGTGTTGAGACAGGCGTTGCTCGTGGCCGTTCCCTCATGCACCGGACAGGCGGCCCCGCCTGCGGCGGCGACGGAGTCGAGGTCCGTGATGATGAGAGTCCGCAGCTCCAGAAAGTCGAGAAGGTCGAAGAATATGTGCGCGTAGGCGCCACCGACTTCCATGGTCGTCATGTACTGGCTGGACAGCGGGGGCGCGTCGGGCTCGGCCTCCTCCAGCTTTTCGATGATGACAGGCAACAGCAGACGCTCGCTGGTGCCTTCGATCAATATGGCCTTGTCGGCGAAGAATAGGTCGCAACGAGTCAGCGTCAGATACTGGTGGAGAAACCTTCTGTGGTCTTCCGGCGTTTCGCGCAGCCCCTCGCGCAGGTCCTTGATCTCGGTCTGGCGAATGCCGCCGGCGGCGGTCGGGAGGAAATACCGGATCGCCTCGAAGCCGGCGGCGTTGGCAACGTGGGAGGAGTGCGTCGATACGATGAACTGGACTGGCCAGGGCAAGGGAGCGCCCTCCTGGGCGCTGAGCTGTTGAGCGATCTTCGATACCTGGCGGATGAACACTTCCTGCATCTGAGGATGCAGGTGGGCCTCGGGTTCCTCGATGAACACGAGGTGGACGCCGGGGGCGTTCGGTTCCGCGCGGAACGTGCGATAGAAATTGACGATCCGAAGTAGGATGAAGATGAGATTGCGTATCCCGAGGCCGGTATAGGACTCCGGCAACAGAATTCCGTGATGGCCCGCGTATCTCACCTTGGTGTGGCGTGAAAGGAGGCGCTCCACGTCGAGTGTCGTCTCCGTCTCCAACTCGGAACCGTCGAGGCCGGGATAGCCGAACGTGCGCAAGGTCGGCATCAGCTTCCGCAGCTCTTTTTTGAAACCACCCTCGATCGTTTGCTGAATGTCGCGCACGGCCTCCTGCAACGCCGCGTCCTGCAGATAGAGGTTGTAGTCGACGAGGTCGCGCGCGACATTGAAGACCTCGTGGGTCTCGGCAAGGTAGAGCGAATCCTTGCGCAGCGATTCGGGAGCGTTCATGACGCGATCTCCAGCGTTGCAGTGGGGGCCGGCCGCGGCGCGCCGCGTGCCGGGCGGACCCGATCGGATGCGGGACGAACCCGCGTGCTCGCGCGGCGACCGGTGCCGTCGCGCAGGAACCGGTGCCAGATTGCATGCCCGGCCGCATCGAACCGCAACACCGCGCCAAGGAAGTCGCGGCGTGCGTCCACGTCGATCAGTGGTGCAGGCAGCAGCGGGTCGAAGACCAGCTGGCGAATCGCGGCATCACCGAGCACGAATGACTCGCGGGCCGCAACCTCCAGCGCGAGCGCACCAGCCCGGGCCAGCCAGCCTTCGAGGCGCGCACGCGTTTCACGGTAGGCGAGCGTGAGCGCGCGGCCGTTCCACAGCGCAACCGCACGCCGCGCGCGGATCGAATCGAAATCGTGCGCGACGAACACCGCGGCCTCGGACTGAAGCCCGAGCCGCAGCAGGCGTTCGCGCACGGCTTCGACGCCACCGGCGAGATTGTCGGGGCGCAGGAACAGGCCACGGTCGAGTTCGCGCAGGCCCAGCATTCCGAGCGCGCGAGCGCGCGCTCGCAGCGCGACGCGATTGCTGCGGCCGAGATCGCCGACGTAAGCGACGATCCAGGCGCCGTCCCAATTGCGCACGCGAGACTCGGCGCTGCGCCAGATGGCCACCTCGTCGGCGAGTTGCGCGGCCCCGGGTCCGAGGCGATATTCGCCGCGGTCGGCGGCTTCGAGCAGGCCGGCTGCCGACAGCCGCGCGAGCGTCACGCGCACACTGTTCTCGCGGATGCCGAACAGCGCGCAGGCGACGACCGCCTCACGTGCAGCGAGCCGCCGGTCGGCAGCGCCCAGCAGCAGGTTCAGGATCAGGTGGCGGGGCTCGGGTTGCATCGCGGTCACCACTGCAAAGATTACGCCAATCGTCTGTTATTGACAATTGATGTAAGTATTGTTGCCGGCCAGATGGGCACCGGCCACCTCGTCGATACCGCCGGGCGACACCCCACGCTCCAGCGCGCCTGCAATTCCAGAGACCATCCTCCAGAGGTCCTTGCCCTTGAAACCACCGAACCGGCCTATACTTGCAGGCATGCGCGAGTCGTCGCGCAGTGTTGCGAAGCACCAGATTTCGGGGCCGACCTGGTTTCGACGTGGGTAGCGAAGCGGCACAGGGCATGCCGAGGCGCCTTTTCCTCGTAAATCCATTGGCAAAACCACAAACGCCAACGACGAGCGTTTCGCTCTGGCCGCTTAAGGCCTGAGCCGCTGCACCGGGTCGCCGATAGCCCGGGTTCCGCAAGGAACAGCAGCGTCATTCATGTCGGATCGTGCCGCGCCGGGTCACTTGTCGCGGAGCTAGAACCAAGGTGACTGGATGCAAGTCGGCCTGTCGACCGGCCAAGCCTGCATCGAGATCCAAATAGATCGACTAAGCATGTAGAACTGGTCGTAGAGGACTTGCGGACGCGGGTTCGATTCCCGCCGGCTCCACCATTAGACCATCCAGCAACATCCGCTGGAGTCCGAGAACCCGCCTAAGTGCGGGTTTTCTTTTGGTTTTTTCGTCCGACTTGGGGTAACATCGTCCAGTACCATCCGGCACTCGGGCGGGGTAACTTTCTGGGGTAACTCGGAAACTCGCCTGAGAGTTACCCCAATTTGGACTTACCCCTATGCCGCTGACCGACACGGCGATCCGCAACGCCAAGCCCGGCGCGAAGCCCGCCCGGCTGTTCGATGAACGCGGGCTGTACTTGGAAGTGACGCCGAGCGGGGGTAAGTGGTGGCGGTTCCGATACCGGCTTGGGGGTAAGGCCAAGCTGCTGTCGATGGGCACCTACCCCGATATCGGGCTGGCGAAGGCCCGCGAACGGCGCGACGAAGCCCGCAAGCTGCTGGCCGACGGGATCGACCCAAGCGAGCATCGGAAGGCGACCAAGACGGCGCGCACCGACCGGGCGGCGAACAGTTTCGAGGTAGTGGCCCGCGAGTGGTACGGTAAGTTGGCCCCGACCTGGAACGCGGCGCACGGCGACCGGATCATCCGGCGGCTTGAGCGGGACGTGTTCCCCTGGGTCGGGGGCCGGCCGGTAGCGGAAGTGACCGCGCCGGAGCTGCTGGCCGTCCTGCGCCGGATCGAGGCGCGCGGGGCACTGGAAACCGCGCATCGGGCGCTCGGAAACTGCGGGCAGATTTTGCGCTATGCGATTGCGACCGGCCGGGCCGCGCGTGACCCGTCGGGCGACCTTCGCGGCGCGCTGCCGCCCGTCAAGGGCGAACACTTCGCGGCCGTGACCGAACCGAAGCGACTCGCCGAAATCCTGCGGGCGCTCGATGGCTATCAAGGCACCTTCACGGTTCAATGCGCGCTGCGGCTCGCCCCGCTGGTGTTCGTGCGACCCGGCGAGTTACGCAAGGCCCGATGGGCCGATATCGACCTGGACGCGGCCGAGTGGCGCTATACCGTGACCAAGACGGACACGGCGCATATCGTCCCGCTGGCAACGCAAGCCGTTGCGATCCTGCGCGAGCTTCACAAGCTGACCGGGCATGGCGAATTCGTCTTTCCCGGCGCGCGCACGAACGGCCGGCCGATGAGCGACAACGCGATCCTTGCTGCGATGCGCCGGCTCGGCATCCCGAAGGAAGAAATGAGCGGGCATGGCTTCCGGGCCGTGGCGCGAACGATCCTCGATGAAGTGCTCGGCGTTCGCCCCGACCTGATCGAGCATCAGCTAGCCCATGCGGTACGCGACCCGAACGGACGTGCGTACAACCGCACGGCGCACCTGCCCGAGCGGCGCAAGATGATGCAGCAATGGGCCGACTGGCTGGACAAGCAAAAGGCCGGGGCCGACGTGATCCAGCTACACGGCGACGTGGCTTGACGACTTAGCCGCGCCTAGCCCGACGGGGCGAAAACCGGGTTCCCTTGCCCGGCTGGCGCGGCTTCCCGATCAAGGAGCGCAGAGGGGCGCGCGATGGTTGAACGGGACTACTACCGGCTGACCGAGCTGGCTGAACGGTGGGAATGCACGGTGCACGACCTGCTTCACATGGGCTCGCGGGATCGGGCGCAAATATGCGCGAACGCCTACGGAATGGTGAAGGCGAAGCATATGGTGCGGATAGTCGATGAGCCAGAGATCGACGAGTCAGACTTGGACGACTTGGACAAAGAGGGAGCCGAGGCGCTGCGTGCCGAATTCGACAAATGGAAGGCCCGGACTACTACAGACATGCCGGCCGGTTTCTACGAAATCGAAATCGACGACCTGCGGTTCTGTGAGATGCCGGACGCCTTCCCGCTCGAAATGCATAGCGCGATGCGATTTGATCGGGGTGCCTGGTGGCAATGTGAATTCGATCCGCCCATCCAAATCGACATCGGGCATTTGTTCATGCTGCGCGAAGAGGTCGAAAGGCTCGACCGGGAGACTTTCGGGCGAGCGCCCCGAACAACCGAACGTGCAGGCACAACTGGCACAACTGAGCGGAATACGCTTCTGCGAATAATCGCGGTACTGGCGGTTCGCGGGTATGGCATCGACCCGAAGGCGAGCAGGATCGAAAAGCTTGGCGAAGTGCGGCGCGACGCCGAGGAACTCGGCTTGAGTGTTTCCGATGACACTTTGCGCGCCAAGCTGCGCGAGGCGTTCGACATGATCGAAAAGAGCGCGCCGACGGCCCGCTAGAATTGGTCGCAAAGCCGCGCCGGGCTTGGCCGACCG
>JAJTXO010000195.1 GCA_021463315.1 Caldilineales bacterium
TGTTCGTAACTGCCGGGCGTGTACATGCCGGCCACCTTGCCGTTCTCGCTGATGGCAAACGCCTCGCTGGCGCCGCCCAGTGTGCCCAGGTCGGTGACGGTGAAGCGCGGCTGGGTGACAGGAGCAGCCTGCGCCGCCAGTCCGCGCGGCGCGGCTCCGGGCGCGGCCAGCAGGACGGCCAGCAACAGTAGGGAAAGTAGACGGCGTTTCATGGGCAGTTTTCTCCAGAGTTTTCCATCCCGTCGCAGCAGGATGTGCTTTGGCGACGAACTCCTGGCGTGTCATGCTGAGGCCGCCGAAGCATCTCGTGGCAGTTCATAGGCAGTGCTCCACTGTTCGGAATCGAAGCTTTAGCCGGATCTCGGCGGGCAGACCGGCTGACACCTGCGCCGCGCCTGCCCGCCGCCGGCCAGGATGGTCACATGGGCGCGATCGGCCCACGCGTGACCGCGGTGAGCGATTCGATGACGCCGAACTGCTTGATGCTGACGTTGCTGACCGGCGGCATATCGGCCAGCATGGCCGCAGCCTGCGCGGCGAAGCCGTGCGCGGCGGCCTCGTCATGGAACAGGTAGATGCCGCCCGCCTCGCCCGTGGCCGCGTTTTTCAGCCAGACCTTCCAGCCCAGGTCGGGCATGCCCGCGAGGAACGACGCGGCGTCCTTGTTGCCGGTCTCGTAGTCCTCCCACGAGCCGGCGAAGCTGAAGTTGATCTGCACGATAGTTGCTGACATGGATGTCTCCTGGCTTGTGTGCTCTCAGTTGTTCCGGCCAACCCACCGGATAGCGCGCTCGACCATGCGCTGATTGAAGCACAAAACCATGGACGTTGGGTATCGGAAACCGATACAATCGCGCGACAGAATCCCATGGCCCAGGCGCCGGGCGCGTGGACAGGGCATCGCCACCCCGCTTCAAGAGGAAACAGAGGTTGAAACCTCTGGCTGAAAACACGAAGCGGCCCTTCGGCTTCGCTCAGGGCAGGCTCTCAGCCGCTGGATCCCAGGCCCTGAAGGAACTCGGCAGTCTGGGGCCCGGGATCATCGATCTACCGGGTGGGATGATGCAGCCCCAGTGCAAGCCAATAGCGCCGCATCTGCACCAGCACAGGCCGGTTCATGCGCAGCAATGCTGTGGTGGCGCGACCGACAGGCGTCAGTCCGATCACGGTGGCGCCATCGTCGCTCCACGTGAAGTGGTCGCCCCAGGTTTGAGCTAACGGATGGAAGAGTGGCGTTTCCTCCCCGCTGGCCGGATCTGACGCCGTCTGCCTGATGCCTTTCTGCCGATTGCAGGTCGGGCAACTCAGGCACAGGTTATCGGCGGTCGTCCCGCCCCCGGCCGACAGCGGCACGATGTGGTCGATCTCAAAGGTCACACCCAGCAGCGCTTCGGCACTGCGACAGTAGGCGCAGAGGCCGCCAGCCTGGCCCAACACCTGCTGGCGCAGAGTTGCCGGGATGTGTTGGCTCACTCAGGCATCTCCCCACCAGACTCTCGGCTCAGGTGCAAGGTGTACTGGGCGCGGGCCTTGAGCAGTCCGACCTGATCGACCTGAGCCAGCAGCTCGTCCAACGCCGCTTCTTCTTCGGGATCAAGCGCGTCGAGCCGGTTCTTTTCCAGCAACGCCTGCAGGTTGGCCTGGTTGCCAGGCGCAACGACGGCTTCTGCCAGGGCGCTCAATTCGGCAATGCTCATGCCAGACAGAGGCTCCAGAACCACTGTGCTGGCAGGTCTGGCTTTCTTGCGTGGCTGTGATTTTGCACTGCGCAACAACGCTGCCGCCAGCTCAACCTGGGCATCACGAGGCAATCGATGGGCCGCCTTCAAGACATCGCCGTACGATACCACTGTCATGATCACACCTCCATGCAAATTTGACGGGATTCTAACAGCAATCCTCCAGCCTGTCAAAGGAGCACCAGTTTGCCCCGCCAACTAGACCACATCCTCGCCATCGACGCCGAAGCCACCTGCCGGTAAAGCGATGTCAGTTCCGGCCTTCTCAAGGTTGGCGAGGAAATCGGCCGAGTCGGCGCGGCCGGCCCGGTCTCGGAAGTAGCGCTCAGGGCGCAGCGCAGCCAGCTTCTCGGCCACGGCGACGTTGATGAACTGGTTGAGGTCAGTTGCTTGCCAGCAGCCGGCGCTCCAGCGCCTCAGCGCGCGCCCGCTCTCGGGGAGAGATGGGCCGCTTGACGGTCGCACGCAGCGACTGGGCGCGCCGGTAGCGGGTCCCAGCCTCGCCCGGCCGCCCCATGCGCCAGGCCAGATCGGCCTGCACCAGCCACGCCGAGGCCGTGAGGACGACATCGCCGCGGCTTTCGTAGTGCGCCAGCGCAGCCGAGGAAAGCGCCTCGGCCGCGCCGCACTCTTCTTCGTCCAGCGCAATGCGCGCCAGCAGCAGTTGCGGGTCGGGGAGATAGTGGCTATCGCCCAGGGCCTCGAAGAGCTGCAAGGCGGCCTGCGCCATCGGCTTTGCCCCGGCCAGGTCGCCCTGGTCATACAACACGTCGGCCAGGTTGTGCAACACAAAAGCCTGGATCCAGCCGGCCGGCCCCGACATCACCTGCGCGTGCGCGCGCTCCAGCCACTGCCGCGCCTGGACCAGATCCTGCATGTCCAGAGCGACGACGCCGAGGTTCGCCCAGGCCTGGGCCGGGTCGGCCGTGGGGTCGGCGTCGATGCTGGCCCGCAGCCAGTCCATGGCCTGCTTAAAATCGCCCATCATGTAGGCGGTCAGCCCCATGTTGTGCAGCGTGGTTGCGATCCCCAACGCGTCGTTCAGTTGCCGCCGCAGGGCCAGCCCTTCCTCGTGGCAGGTCAGGCTGGCGGCGTAGCCGTCGTGCGCCAGGTGGATCGAAGCCAGGCCGTTGAGCGCCCGCGCCCGGGCCGACAGATTAGGCGTGGACAGCTGCAAGGCCGCCTGAAGCAGCTCCTGGCCCAGATCGAACAGGCCGCGGCGGTACCAGAACCACCACAGATCGCCGGCCAGCGAGATCGCCATCTCGCCCTGCTGATGCGCCAGCGCCCAGCGCAGCGCAGCCAGGCAGTTGTCGTGGTCGGCCAGCGCGGCCTGCATCCACGCCGCCTGGTCGTCGCCCAGCAGCCCGGCAAAGAGCTGCCCGGCATAGGCGACGAAATAGCCGGCGTGTTGCTGCTGGCACGCCTCGAGCTGGTCAGCGCTGGCCAGCCGCTCCAGGGCATAGGCGCGCAGCGTCTCCAGCAGGGTCGCCCGCCGGCCGTCGAAGGCGATCAAGCTGGCGCGCGTCAGCGCGCCCAGCAGGCCCGCATCGGCGCCAGCGACGACCTGCGCGGCCTCGGCAGTGCAGCCGCCCGCGCAGACGCCCAGCCGCAGGAAGGCGTCCTGCTGCGCGGCGGGCAACATGCGCACGCTCCATTCGATGGCCGCGTGCAGGGTGCGATGCCGTTCGGCCACGTTGCGCCGGCTCTGCTGCAGCCAGGTGGAGGAGAGCTGGCCGTGGCCGCGCAGGGCCAGCAACTGCTGCACCACGGCTTGCGGCGGCAGCTCGCGCAGCCGCACCGCGGCCAACTCCAAGGCCAGCGGCAGCCCATCCAGCGCCACGCACAGCGTAGCCAGCGCCAGCAGATTGTCATCGGCCAGCGCGAAGGCCGGGTCGGCCGCGCGCACCCTGGCCAGCAACAACTGCATGGCCGGAGTCTGGCCCCAGCTTGCCATGTCCGGGTGCTGAGCCAGATCGGGCGCGGCCAGCGGCGCCAGCGGCCACTCCTGCTCGCCGTACAGATCCAGCGCCACGCGGCTGGTGCAGAGCAGCTTCACCAAGGGGGCGCGGCTCAGCCAATCGGCGAAGAGGGGCGCGCTCTCCAACACATGCTCGCAGTTGTCCAGCACCAACAGCAGCCGCCGCGGCGCCAGATAGCTGGCAATGGCCTCTTCAGCCGGCTGGCCGGCCGCGGGGGTGATGCCCAACGCGCGCAGGATCGCCAGCGGCACGTCGCCGGCCGCGGCCACATCGGCCAGTGGCACGAAGGCGACGCCGTCGGCGAAAAGGGGCACGGCCCGGTTGGCCAGCTCCAGCGCCAGCCGGCTCTTGCCGATGCCAGGCGCGCCAACGATGGTGAGCAGGCGGACGCTGTCCAGCCAGGCCAGCAGGTCGGCCACTTCGCCGGCCCGGCCGATCAGCGGCAGCAGCGGCGCGGGCGGGCAGTGCCGCGGCGCGGCCGGCGCGACGATGGTCTCGCGGGCAAGCTGGACCCGCGTCTCACGCGTGCGGGTGACGGTGATCTGCTGCTGGGTGCGCGTGCGGCCGGCCAAAGCCAGGAACTGCTCCACCAGGGCCGTTTCCTGTCTCTGAAACAGCACAGGCACGAAGAGGGCCGCCAGGACGGCCAGATCGGGCAGCCGTGAGCCGTTTTCCAGGCGCGCGATCTGCTCGCGGCTATAGCCCACGGCCCGGCCCATCTCGTCCTGGGTCAGGCGGGCGCGCTTGCGCAGCAGGCGCAGCGCTTCGGGGAAGGTGTCAGGGAACGAAGTAAGCATCGACAATGGGGTTCCATAGGGGGCGATTTCAGCCCAAGGCTGTCACAAAATGTCACCACAGGTCAGGTCAAGCTCGCTATAATAGCACACAGTCGAGGCGAATGAGAAGCCATGTTGATCCAACGCTTGATCCTGACCATCACCATCGTCGAGACGACGACCGTCACAATCACGAAGACAGGAGAAACCCATGAAGACCCCACGATTGACGTTGATTGCCCTCATGACAGCCATGGCGCTGATGGCCGCGGCGTGCGGCGGCGGCGCCAGCGACGCGCCGGCAGTGCAGCCGGAGACGGCAGCGCCGGCCCAGCCAGCCGCGCAGATCCCGGCGGCGGCCTCCCCGGCGACAGAAGCGCCTGACGCAGCCGCCGGGGAGCCGGCCTGCGAAGAATACTTTGGCTTCTGCATCACCGCCCAGGCCAGCGGCGCAGTCACCGGCGAAGGCGCGAGCGGCTGGGCCAGCAGCAGCAACACCGACTGCACGGCGCTGGCCGCGCCTGGCGATGCCCGCATCCTGGAGCTGCCCAACCTGCTGGCCGCGGGCGAGCAGCAGATCGCGGTGGCGCTGACGAGTATCGGCGCGTACACTGGGCCGGGCACGTATGAGTTGGCTGCCACGGCCACGGGCGGCGCCATGCCCGACGCGTTCCCCGCGGTGCGGGTTGGCAACCGCGCGTTCACCAACGGCGCAGACTCCACCGCCACCGTCACCGTCAACGCCGACGGCTCCGGCACGCTGGAGGCCCAGAACCTGGTGGAGATAGACGCCATGCAGGGCGCCACGCCCGACCCCAACGCCCGCCTCGACTTCGCCATGCAGTGGACCTGCCAGGGCGGGGGGTGAACGGTGAACGGTAAACGGTAAACGGTGAGCGGTGAACGGTTAATGGTTAGGGTGTGTTTGAATCCGGTTGATGATGGTCGGAGAAGTTTGGACCACGAAAGCGCGAAAGGCCACGAAAGCACGAAGCGCGAAGGTCACGAAGTCGGATGTCCGATCGCTTCGCGGTCTTCGCGTTTCTTCGTGTCTTCTTGGTCCAAACTCCCTGCCTCAACTCGTTCCAAACACACCCTAACGGTGAACGGTGACCGGTGACCGGTGACCGGTGACCGGTCACCATTGATCTCTGATCGGATTACCGTTTACCGTTTACCGTTTACCGTCCGGCGCGGCCGCTCCGCCTCCGTGTAATCCATAAATCCGTGACAATCCGTGATTCAGACAGTGATCGGTGATGCAGTGCGCGTTTGGCGTGTACGATAAGTTGAGAAGGAGAGCATACAAGATGAAACAAACTGTAGGTTGGCTGGTGGTTGTGTTGTGTCTGACCTTTTCGCTGGCGCCGCGGGCTGTCTATGCGGGCAACGCGGTGGTGGGCAATGGCTCGCCGGCCAGTTGCACCGAGGCGGCTTTCGACGCGGCCCTGGCCACAGCCAGCAACGGCGGCGGCACGATCACGTTCAACTGCGGCCCGGCCGTGAAGACAATCAACTTCACCGTCAGCAAGTTCCTCACCCTGGGCAACGTGACCATTGACGGAGAGAACCGCATCGTGCTCAAGGCTGGCAACGCGGAGCGCCTCTTCTTCGCCGGCCCCGTCACCTTTCGGCTGCGCAACATCACCCTGCGCGAGGGCGACTCGCTGGTCAGCGGCGGCGCCATCGAGGCCTCGGGCGCGCAGGTGGTCGTGGACAACGTCCAGTTTCTCAGCAACCGCTCCAGCGTCGCCGGGGGCGCGATCTACTGCTACGACGGCTCGCTCACCGTGCGCAACAGCCGCTTCGAGAACAACAGCGCCGGCACCGCCGGGGCGATCTTCAACGACGGCTGCACTGTCGAGCTGGATACCGTCACCTTCCGCAACAACCGCGCCATCGGCAGCCTGGGGCGCGGCGGGGCTGTGGAAAACTCGCAACCAGGCGCGCTGACCGTGCGCAACAGTCGCTTCGAAACCAACAGCGCGCTGGATGGCGGCGGACTCTTCGTGGCCGGCGGCTCCACGGCCACCCTCGACTCCACGGCCTTCGTGGGCAACAGCGGCGGCTACGGCGGCGGCATCGAGAACAGCGGCGACCTGACCCTGACCAACAGCCTGGTGCAGAACAACACCGTCACCG
Source organism: Caldilineales bacterium (assembly GCA_021463315.1). Lineage (GTDB taxonomy): Bacteria > Chloroflexota > Anaerolineae > JAAEKA01 > JAAEKA01 > JAAEKA01. The sequence goes on from JAJTXO010000195.1 coordinate 6,640, forward strand.
GCAGCGGCGGCGGATTGTGGAACATCGACGGAACGGCGCAGGTGCAGCGCACCACCTTCAGCGGCAACACAGCCTACGAAGGGGGCGGGGTGAACAGCTACGGCCGCTCGCTGGAGCTACGCGATGTCAATCTGGTCGACAACCGCGCCAACGGCTCGCACGGCGGCGGCCTCTATCACGGCGGGGGCACGGCCTTCATCGCCAACGCCACCATCAGCGGCAACCGCGCCAACGATGCGGCCGGCAATGGCGGCGGCGTGTACCAGAACTCCGACGACAACCTGGTGTTGACCAACGTCACCCTGGCCAACAACTGGGCGGGAGGCTTCGGCGGCGGGCTATATCACTACAGCCGCTATGCCATCCTGACCAACGTGACCATCACCGACAACAGCGCGGGCCTGGCCGGCGCTGCGATCTACGAAGACGCGCCCATGACCCCCGGCAGCCCCGGTGTCATCCAGCTCACCAGCAG
>JAJTXO010000196.1 GCA_021463315.1 Caldilineales bacterium
ATCATGGCCGACCTGGACGCGGTGGGCAACACTACCAAGGCGATCACCAAGGGCATCGCCATCGGCTCAGCCGTGATCGCAGCCGTGGCGCTTTTCGGCTCCTTCATCACCGACGTCACCCGGATCGATCCAGTGGCGTTGGCGGACGGCATCCGCGTCTCCGCGCCCATGGTCTTCGTGGGCTTCCTGATCGGCGGCACCATCCCCTGGATGTTCTCCAGCCTGGCCATCAAGGCGGTGTCCCGCACCGCGGCTGACATCGTGTTGGAGGTGCGCCGCCAGTTCCGCATCCCGGGCGTCATGGAGGGCACCGTCAAGCCCGACTACGCCCGGCCGGTGGCCATCACCACCATCGCGGCGCAGAAGGAGCTGATCAATCTGGCTTGGCTGGCCGTGGCCGCGCCCATCGCGGTGGGTCTGGCGCTGCAGGTCGAGGCCCTGGGCGGCTTCCTGGCCGGCGTGATCCTCTCCGGCCAACTGCTGGCGGTGTTCATGTCCAACGCCGGCGGCGCCTGGGACAACGCCAAGAAGGTGATCGAGGATGAGCCGCGCGACCCGGCCAACAACCTGGGCAAGGGTTCGGAGCGCCACAAGGCCAGCGTGGTGGGCGACACCGTGGGCGATCCGCTGAAGGACACCGCCGGCCCGGCCCTCAACCCGATGATCAAGGTGATCAACCTGATCAGCCTGATCGTCGCCCCCATCATCGTGACCTACAAGGACGATATGGTGGTCAGCATCGTGGTCTCGCTGGTGCTGCTGGCCTCCATCGGCTTCGTCATTCACCGCAGCAAGCGCGCGCCGGTTTCCCTGGTGTAGCTGCAACCTGTGTGACCGTCGTTCAAGCTGGGAGAGCGCCTGCGTTCTCCCAGCTTTTTGCTTGGTAGCTATGACCACCTCCTACTGCTACGATCCCTTCAATCTGCGCCATCATCTGGCTGGCCATCCCGAAAACCGCGCGCGGCTGGCTGGAACCTGGGAACTGCTGCAGGCGGACGGCATCCTGGCTGACCTGCTGGCGACGCCCTGCACGCCAGCCAGCGATGAGCGGTTGTTGCGCGTCCACAGTCGCCGGCATCTGTCCACCGTTGCCCAGGCTGCCCAGCGCAACGCTCACCTGGACAGCGACACCTACGTAGGCAGCGACTCGGAGCAAGCGGCGCGGCTGGCCGCGGGCGGGCTGTGCAACGTGGTCGGCGCGGTGCTGGGCGGCCAGGCCAGCAACGGCTTTGCGCTGGTGCGGCCTCCCGGCCACCATGCCACCCCTGAGCGCGGCATGGGTTTCTGCCTCTACAACAACGTGGCCATCGCCACGCGCGCGGCCCAGGCTGAGCATGGCCTCCAGCGGGTGTTGATCGTCGACTTCGACGTGCATCACGGCAACGGCACCCAGGACGCCTTCTACGAGGATGGCAGCGTGCTCTTCTTCAGCACGCATCAGCACCCCTACTATCCCGGAACCGGCCACTGGCGCGAAACGGGCCGCGGCGCGGGCGCAGGCGCGACGGTCAACGTGCCCTTCCCGGCTGGCGTCGGCGACACGGGCTATGCCGCGGCCTTCGATTCGATCCTGGCGCCCGCGGCCCGCCGCTTCCAGCCGCAGTTGATTCTGGTCTCGGCCGGCTACGACGCCCACTGGAACGATCCGCTGGCCAGCATGCAGCTCACCATTCCCGGCTATGCCGCGCTGGTGGCCCGGCTGCTGGAGCTGGCCGCGGAGCTATGCGCGGGCCGCATCGTCTTCGCCCTGGAGGGAGGCTATCACCTGGAGGTGCTGGCCCACGCGGTGCGCAACACCCTGCGCCAGCTCAGCGGCCAATCCCAGCGCATCGACGATCCGCTGGGGCCCTCTCCCTGGGAGGAGCGCGACGCCAGCGCGCTGCTGGCGCAGGTGCGCCAGGTTCACGGGCTGTGACCACTCAAGCCAAGACTTCGGAAGTCTTAGGTTGACTGAAAACGGCCTGACTTGATCTTTGCCTCAGCAACGGAACATGCTACAATGGCCGCAGGTTGCTCAGCCATAGCGTCTGAGCAAAAAACAAGACCCGCCCGAAACAACACAAGGAGCATCTCTATGGAACGCACACTGGTTATCATCAAGCCCGACGGCGTGCAGCGCGGCCTGATCGGCCCGATCGTCACCCGGCTGGAGCGGCGCGGCCTGCGCATCGCCGGCATGAAACTGATCCAGGTCAGCGACGAGCTGGCCCGCCAGCACTACGCTGTTCACGAGGGCAAGCCCTTCTTCCCCGGCCTGATCAAGTTCATCACCTCGGGCCCGGTGGTGGTCATCGCGCTGGAAGGCAAGGATGCCATCGCTATCACCCGCGCTACGCTGGGCGCTACGGCGCCGGGCAAGGCTGCTCCCGGCACCATCCGCGCCGACTTCGCCATGGACATCGGCTACAACCTGGTGCATGGCTCCGACGGCCCCGAAACAGCCGCGCAGGAGCTGGCGCTCTGGTTCGCCGAGGGGGAACTGCTCAGCTACCAGCGGGTGATCGATGGGTGGATCTATGAGTAGGAAGTAGGAAAGTAGACAAGTGAGGGAGTAGACAAGTGGGGGAGTAGACAAGTAGACAAGTGGGGGAGTAGACAAGTAGATGAGTGGGGGAGTAGACAAGTAGACGAGTGGGGAAGTAGACAAGTGGGGAGGTAGGGAAGTTCAGTAGTTCACGATTCTCACGCAAAGCCGCCAAAAATACCAAGCATTTCTGCCCTTTGCGGTCTTTGCGCCTTTGCGTGAGACAACAATCGTGAAGTACTGAAGTTGGGGAGTAGGTAGGCGGTAGGTCAAGAGGTGGCGAACAGCGATTGGGCTAGATGTTGAGGGTGGAAGCTGTCGTGCATGGTTTCCATTCAGGCGCTGGGCGCTGACAATGACACGCCGGGAGGCGGCATAGCCGCGCGCACCGCTCCGGTCTCGATACGAGCCTGGCGGCGACTCCCGACGCTCAATAGCTCCTCGCGTTGCCGCGGCTGGTCCGCCAGACGCCGCCAGGCTCTACTCGACCTGCGCTGGTCTCGCGTGTCTTCAACCACGATACTTCGTTACCCGCCGCCGTGCGCTGCTGGCTACTCGACCTGCGCTGGCCTGGCGTGTCTTCAACCACGATACTTCGTCACCCACCGCCGTGCGCTGCTGGCTACTCGACCTGCGCTGGCCTGGCGTGTCTTCAACCAAATGCAAACACACCAATCCCCGTGCTCACTCACCCACCTCTCTCCTACCTCCCCCTACTTGTCCACTTGCCTACTTGTCTACTTCCCTACTTCCCCACTTCCCTACCCCTACTGCATCTTCAACACCACCGGCGCGTCCTTCCAAAGTTGCTCCAGGTTGTAGAAGGCGCGCGTGGGCGCGTCGAAGACATGTACAACGACGTCGCCGTAGTCCAGCAACGTCCAGCCTGCGGCCGGATCCCCTTCCGCCGGGTGCAGCGGCAACAGGCCGAGCTTCTTCAGCTCCGCGGCCACTGAATCCAGGATGGCCATGGTCTGCCGGCTGCTGTCGGCGGTGCAGATCACGAAATAATCGGCCAGCACGGTCACTTTGCTCAAATCGAGCAGCGTGATGTCCGCGGCCTGCTTCTCATCGGCCAGGTCGACGATCTTGTGCGCGAGTTCGGTGGGGTTCAGAATAGCCTCTCCTGCCCGGCGCGCCGATCCAGCGGCCGGGGTCTCGATGGACGAATGGGTTGATGGGGTCATGGCCTGCATTCTAGCACAGAGCGTTGGATTGGACAAGGCGATCAGCGCCGGCAATCGACGGCCAGGGGAGACTGGATGGCCAGCCCCCAGCGCAGCGCCAGCGGCGGCTCGACCACCGGCTGGGGCGCGGCGCTGGCATCGTAGGCGGTCAGCGTGAGGGTGTCCCAGCTCAGGCTCTGGGTCGCCGCGCGGCGGCTGGCAAAGGCCGGCGGCAAGGTCTGGCGCAGATCCCGGTAGGGGGTGGCGCTAGCGACCAGCCACACCCGCTGCGCCTCGGGCGTCGCGTTGAGCGCGTCCAGATCCGCGGCCAGCAGGGGCCGCCAGCCCGCGCCCTCGGCCAAGCCATCGGAGCCCGCGCCCCAGTGATAGGCGAAGGCCGCGGCATCCAGCTCGTCCACCCACAGCGCATCTCCCGGCTGCATCTGCGCCCGCAGGCTGGCGATCAGCGGCTGCCAGGCGGGCTGGGGCGCGGCCAGCCCCATGGCCAGGCTCAACGCCAGCAGCAGCCCCGGCGCGCCGAACGCGATGGCGCGCCGCGGCCGGCTCAGGCGCTGGCTGGCGTTGCGCTGGTGCAGCAACGCCCACGCGGCCGCGATGGAGACGTAGGGCAGCAGGATGTTCAGATGGCGCTTCACCGTGTAGAGCCGCGGCAGCGTGCCCAGCAGCGCCAGCGCCAGCACCAGCGCCCACAGCCCCGCGGCCACCCACGGGCCAGCCAGCCAGCGCCGCACGGCCGCGCTGCGGCGCGCCGCCAGGGCCAGGGCCAGCCCCAGCCCAGCCAGCGCCAGCCCCATCACGACCACCGCGCGCGCCGCCTGCTCCGGCGTCCAGTTCAGCCCCAGCGCCTGCACCTGCACCGCCAGGAAAATCGCCTGGTACGACATCTGACTCAGCGCCACCCGCTGGGCCGAGAGCAGCCACCAGACCACGAAGGGCGCCAACAGGATGCCTTGCAGCGCCAGCCAGCGCCGGCCGATCTGCGGCGCATCCTCCCGCCAGGGCCAGCCGCTGAGCAGGAACAGATTGAGGCCCAGCAGCGCCAGCAGGCCGCCATATTCAATCCCCAGCGCCAACCAGCCCGCGGCGAGAAAGAGCAGCGCGACCGGGACGCCTGGCCGCAGACGCCAGCGCAGCCCGGCCCAGACCATGGCCAGCGCCAACGTCGCCAGCAACGCATAGGGGCGCGCCTCCTGGCTGTACCAGATGGCCAGCGGCGCACAGGCCACCAGCGCGGCCGCCAGCAGCGCGGCCTGATCTGGCCAACGCTGGCCCGGCTCAGCCGCGGCACGCAGGGCCGTCCGGCCCACGGCCCAGGTCAGCGGCGCGGCCAGCGCGCCGGCCAGCGCCGACGGCAGCCGCAGCCAGCTCTCGCTCTGCCCCAGCAGCGTCACCCCGCGCAGCAGCAGATAGTAGCCCGGCGGATGCGGGTCACAGTGCGCCCACAGCAGGAGAGAAAGAGGCAGTTGGCTGAAATAGAGGCTGCTCCCCTCGTCGGGCAACAGGGCGCGGCTGCCCAGCGCCCAGACGCGCACGGCCAGCGCCAGGAGGGTGATCAGCGCCAAAAGCCATGCCGAAGTGCGGTGGATCCCCTGCTCAGCGGCCATCGAAAGGGGGCGCGGTGGGGACAGGCGGCGGGGATGGATCGCGCCGGGGTGCAGCCGGGCTTGCAGGGCTCAGCAACTGCTGGCTGGCCGCGGCCGCCATGCCAAAAAGCGCGAAGAGCAGCGCATAGCCGCGCGGGGCCACGATGGGGGCGTCCACCAGGCCGTGGACGGCCAGGGCCAGCAGACTGCCAAACAGCCCTGCGGTCAACGCGGCCAGCGCGGCGTCCGGCTCGGTGGAGGCCGGCCAGCGCCAGGTGGCGGCCACCATGCCGGCGCCCAACGCGATCAGCAGGGCGACGAAGGCGACCAGCCCTGGAACGCCGAAATCGACGGCCATCTGCAAGAAGAGATTGTGGGCGTGTTGAAAGCCGCCCAGCAGGCCGGTGAAGAAGGGGGGATAGAGCACCATCACCACCTGCTCGAACTGGCCGGGACCTGCGCCGCTGGGGCCGAAGTCGTGCAGCATGGCCAGGGCGCGCGTCCACAGCTCCAGCCGGCCGGGCAGGGTGTTGACGGTGACCTCCTCCGCGGCCGTAGCTGGGAAGATGGCGCCCACGATCTGCGCCGGGCCGATGATCAGCGCGGCGGCCAGACCGACGACCAGCGCGACGGCCAGGAGAATCCACCAGCGGCGATAGCGCAGCGCGGGCATGGCCAGCAGACCCACGGCCGCGCCCAGCCAGGCCCCGCGCGACTGGCTCAGCAGCAGAGTCACGGCCAGCAGCGCCGCGGCGACCGCAGCCAGACCCCGCAGGCGGCGATCACGCCCCCAGAGCGCCAGCGCCGCGGCCGGCAGCAGCAGCCAAGCCATGGCGCTGCCGGCCAGGTTGGGATGGATGCCCTCCGGCCGCCAGGGCAGACGCACGGTGGGCAGCAGGCTGTAGATCGTGTCGGGCAGGAAGGAAACCTTGGCGGTGGCCCAGTTGGCGCCCAGCAACACCATCAGCGCCAGCCCGGCCGAAACAACGATCAGCAGCCAGGGCAGGGCGCGCATCCAACGCGCGCCGGCCAGCCCCGCCAGTCCGTAGAAGATGGCAAAGCCGGCGATGGCTTTGTAGATCACCGGCCAACTGGCGGCGGCATCGGTGCTGGCCCAGAGTCCCACGGGCAAGACCAGCAGCAGCAGCAAGTTGGGCCAATTGGCGGCCGTGGCCGGCAAGAAGGAGCGGGTGAGCAGGCCGCGCGCGATGAAAACCAGCGCCAGCGCTGCCACCGTGACGAGGAGCAAGCCCTGCGGCAGGCGCGCGGCAAAGAGCAGCGGCGCTGCCAACAGCCCGCAGGCGGCCAGAAAGGCCAGAGCCAGGCCGTCTGCACGGGGCGCGCTGGATGGGGCGGCGTCAGACGCCGCGAGATCAGGCTGAAGGGGGGCAGATGATGAGGGCTGTGTCATGGTCGGCTGGCATTATAAGCTGCGCTGCGCCGGGCGGCAAACCCACGGCCGCGGCCGGCCATCAGGCGCTGTCGATCTGGCGCACATCGGTGCGGTCCAGATAGGTCAGCAGATAGCGGGTGCGGCCGGCCGGAACCTGTTCGACGAAGGTGGTGAAACCGGTGTCGATCTCCAGTTCGAAGGGGGCCTGTGCTTCGACCCACACCGCGATGCCTCCGCCCGCGTCCCCTTCAGCCAGCAGGCAGATCTGGTTAGGGCCCAGATGCGTCTCCACCCGGCTCTGCGACGCGTCGGACAGACGCCAGAGAACGCGGGCATCCTCCAACACCACGGGATTGGATGGCATGCGCTGGCTGGCGGGCATGGCGCGCTAGGGCGTCCCCGGCGTGATGGG
>JAJTXO010000197.1 GCA_021463315.1 Caldilineales bacterium
CTGTGGCGGACGACTCATGCCTGCCTCGGCGGGACGCCTTGGGATCAGCCGATGCACATTGACCAGACTCGCATGACAACAATCAACGGACAAGAACCGGTCCTCCATGTCCACGACCTGACCTTCAGCTATCCCGATGGCCGGCAGGCGCTGCGCGGGGTGACCATGCACGTGGACGCGGGCGAGAAGGTGGCGCTGGTCGGGCCCAACGGCGCGGGCAAGTCCACCCTGATGCTGCATTTCAACGGCATCCTCAAGGGCAGCGCCGGCCGCATTCGCGTCGATGGCATGGATGTGGTCAAGGAGAATCTGGGGATCATCCGCGCCAAGGTGGGGTTGGTCTTTCAGAACCCCGACGACCAGCTCTTCTCCACCACTGTTTTCGACGACGTAGCCTTTGGCCCGCTACATATGGGCTATCCTGAGGCCGAGGTGCGGCGGCGGGTGCAGCGGGCGCTGGGCCAGGTGGGTATCGCCGACTTCGCGCCGCGCATGCCGCATCATCTCAGCGTGGGCGAGCGCAAGCGGGCGGCCATCGCCACGGTGCTGGCCATGGACCCCAGCATCCTGGTGCTGGACGAGCCGACGGCCGGGCTGGACCCGCGCGGCCGGCGCAGCCTGATCACCCTGCTGCGCGAGCTGGACGCTACCATGCTGGTCAGCACCCACGACATGGCGCTGGTGGCCGAGCTCTTCGCCCGCACCATCGTGTTGGACCGCGGCTTGGTGGTGGCCGACGGCCCCACGGCCCAGCTTATGGCGGATCCGCGCCTGTTGGAGGAGCATGGGCTGGAGGCCCCCTGAAAAGTTGTCGTCGTTTCCGAATGCTGCCAACCTGTGTTACAATCGCGCGCATGGAAATCGAGGCCAAGTTCAGCCTGCCGGATCGAGCTACCTTCGACCGCCTGCTCCAGATCGAGGCGCTGGCCGGATGCGTCTTGAGCCCGGCCCGGCTCAAGCAGGTGCATGACCAGTACCTGGACACCGCCAGCGGCGCTTTTCTGCGCGGCGGCTATGCCTGCCGGGTGCGGCTGGACGGCGACGGCGGACGGCTGCTGACGCTGAAGTCGCTGTCCCCCGCGCAGGGCCTGCTGCACCAGCGCCAGGAGTTCGAGGTGAGCCTGCCCGCGCACGTCGGGCTGGACCCGGCCACGTGGCCGGCCTGCGCTGCGACCGAGCTGGCCAGCCAGCTTGGGCAGGGCCAGCCGTTGATGCTGCTGCTGGAGCTGCGCCAGGAGCGCCAGCGGCGCCTGGCGACGCTGCCCGCCGCGTCCTTCCCCGCGGTCGAGCTGAGCATCGACAGCGTTTGCTTCGACGCCGAGGCCCGGCATGGCCTGCTGGGCGTGGAGGCCGAGCTGTTGCCGGGCGGCGACCTGGCCACCCTTCAAGCCATCGCCGCCGAGCTGCAGCAGGTGTGGGGTCTCACACCGGAGCCGATATCCAAGTTCGAGCAAGGTCTGGCCCAGATGCGGCCAGACCTTTTTGTTCTGATGCAAGACTTCCGAAGTCTCGATCAGTCTCGATCCACGAGGTAAGCAAGTCATGGACGACCAGATCGATGTCACCGAGCCAGGAGAGGACGCGGGCCAGCCCGCGCCGACGGCCGCGGCGCACACGTCGCCGGTGATGGCGGCCGGCATCCAACCGGACGAACCGATGGCCGAGGCGGTGCGCAAGATCATGTACCGCCAATATCAGACGATGCTGGCCAACGAGGCCGGCTGCCGCGGCGGCAAGAGTATCGACGCGGTGCATGACATGCGGGTGGCCACGCGGCGGCTGCGGGTGGCCTTCCGGCTGTTCGGCGCCTACTACAAGCGGGGCCTGGTGCGCGATCTGGAGGCTGATCTGCGCAAGACCGGCCGCACCCTGGGAGGCGCGCGCGACCTGGATGTGTTCAACAAGACCGCGCGTTCGTATCTGCGCAGCCTGCCCAAGGCGCAACGCGCCGAATTGGACCCGCTGCTGGCCAGTTGGAAGCGCCAGCGGCAGGTGGCTCACCGGGAGCTGGTGGACTACTTCGACAGCGGCCGCTACGAGCGGCTGCTGGACAAGCTGGGCGATTTCCTGACCTCGCCGGGCGCTGGGGTGGCTGCGGGCAAGCAGCCGGCCGCCGCGCCGGTGCAGGTGCGACATGTGCTGGTGAGCACCGTCTGGCAGCGCTACGAGGCGGTGCGCGCCTACGAGGCTATCCTGGCTGGCGCCGCGCCGGAAACGTTGCACGCCCTGCGCATCGAGTGCAAGTATCTGCGCTACACCCTGGAGTTCTTCCAGGAGGTGCTGGATCACAGCGCGGCTGCGCTGATCCGCCAGGTGGTCGCGGTGCAGGATCATCTGGGGGAGATCCAGGATGCGGACGTGGCCACCCGTCTGTTGGCTGACTATCTGGCGAAAGCCTACAAGGAGCAGGCCAGCGCCGGCGTGGTGGCATCGGCCGATCTGGACGGCGTGGGCCGCTATCTGGGCCATCGCCGCGAGCAGGCGCGCCAGATGACCGTGGCTTTCCCGCAACTGTGGAAGCAGATCGACAGCGTCAAGTTCCGGCGGCGGCTGGCCGTGGCCCTGGTGTCTCTGTAGCAAAAAGTCAACGACCCACGGGCGGGGGGCCGTGGGTCGTTTGATGGTGGTGCAAGCTCTCAGACTGGGGCTAGGATTCAGGCACGGGGGCGGTGGGGCTGACGCGCTGGATCTTGCGGATCACGACGGCGCGCTGGCGCACGTCGGTGGTGCGCTCCAGGCGGGAGCGCAGCTTGCGCACCTTGTCGCGGCGGTGGCGGCGTCGTTTGATCTCGCGGTCTCGTTCGCTGGTCATGGGGTCTCCTTGGTTGCGGTCTCAATGCTGGATGAGCAGTTCTGCCGTCGGGCGTTCGACATCCCGAACGTCCGTTATTGTAGCCAGGTTGCATCCGACTGTCAACACATGAGAGGCGCTCGTATCATCTTAAAAAACCGGGGGTGAGACTTCCGAAGTCTGCGCAGGTTTGTTCAAAACGGGCTCACAGTCCATAAGACTTCGGAAGTCTTCCCCAATCTATTGAGATGATACAAGCGCTCGAACAAAAAGAAGGAGCGGATTCAACTGCGTCCGCTAGCCATCTGATCGATGACCTGCCGCCACTGATCCTCGTAGATCACCTGGAACTGCACGCGGTGCTGTGCCATCTCCTGGCTGACTTCGTTCCATGGCCGAGGTTTGCACAGCTCGTTGCACAGCGAGAAGAGCTCTTCCTTGTAGGCTGTATCTTCGTTGCCTTTGAGGTGCAGTCCCTTGGTCTCCAGTACGTATACGCTTCTGAACTCGGACTCGGGCTTGGGGAACAGGACAAAGTCGGGGTAGACGCGTGACTTCCAGCCCTGGATGCTGTAGCCGATCTTTGCGAAGTTGCGAGCCCAGGCCAGGACCCAATTCTGCCGATCCAGATACAGCACGACATCGCGTTCAACTTCGTTGAAGTCATCGGCGCGATAATCGAACAGCGACAATTGCGGCTGTTGACCGCGCTCATCGATCAAAGGAGGCGTGGCAGGGGCGCTGATCTTGTCTGGTACGGCGGTCTGCCGGCAACTGGACAACAAGATGAAGCGCAGCTCGTTGGCCTGGATCAGATCGTTGAAGACTTGCTTGGCCAGGGGAACTCGCTGTTGCAGCAGCTGATCCTTCAACTGCTCGATCACATACGCCAGGTCGTGGCGGATGTCGTCGTCCGAATAGCGATGACGCAGGCGCGCGAGCGCTGTCTCGGCAAATTCGTAGGCTTGCCACGGGCTGGGCGTCAGGTCGCTGATCTGGCGGGCAATGAGCACCAAATCCAAGGGCATGGCAGCAGCCGCTGTTGGCCGCAGCGCGTCAGCCAGACCCTGGAGACCCACAGCGACCCGGGCATCTTCGGTGCGCTTGGGGTTGAGCTGCAGCGTGTCGAAGTGGCTCAAGTCGACGACATCCCAGTCGATCCGGCTCAGGATGTCCATCTCGAAGCCAACCTCACGCCAATTCTGGGTGGCCTGGTCGCGCACCACGAAGCAGGGCAGATAGACATTGCCGGTGAGATGGGCGAACTGGCTGCGGATCGCGAATTCGGCCCGCGGCGCGCCGCTGTCGCTGGCCACGACACGGCCAGCCATATCTCCCAGACCTTCGGCGTCCAGGCCGGCGCGCACCGCCTGGATCACCTCGCCGGTCCTGTCGCGAAAACAGTAGACGTAGCTCTCGTCCAGCTCGACGACGCCGGTCTTGCGCGCATACGGCTGGCGCAGCACGCGGCCCACCAACTGGGTGATGCTGGTGGACGCCTGGCGAGGATTGGTGAGGACCGTCAGGATGTAGGCAAAGGGACAGTCCCATCCCTCTTGCAGCGCCTGCTTGGTGATGATGTAGCGAATCGGGCAGCCGGGGTCCAGCAGGTCGATCTTCTCGATCTCGTCCTTCTCGCTGCTCTTGACAGCAATCTGGTTGGGCAGCACACCGTTCCTGAGCAGGAACTCTCGCGCGTCCTCGGCGTGGATCAGGCCTGCATCGCGCTGCTTGGCTCCGGTGCGCTCGACCTGGATCAGGCAGATGGGGCGGATGTGGGGGGCGCCGGCGTTTTGCTCGTGGGTGGCGGCGATCTCCTCGAGTGTGTTGCGGTGCGCCATGCTGGCCAGCAGCGTGTCCTTCCAGTCGCTGCTGGCCTGGTTGTAGACGTTGATGTCCAGCTTGATCATCTGGCCCGCCAGCAGGTCCTGGCCGGTGATCTTCACCAGCTTGTTGGCCTGCGCGGGGGGCGTCGCCGAAAGCTCCAGGATGAACGCAGGATTGAAGCCAAGCAGGGTGCTCTGGGCCAGCTCACCGTAGGCTTTGTGGCCCTCGTCCATGATGATGAGCGGCCGCAGCAGCCGCAAGGTGTTGCCCAGGGAGGACTTGACCGTGGCCGCGGCGATGCCGTTGCCCTGGTCGAAGGTGTCCAGGTTGGGCGTGGCTTGCCGCAGCCGGGCATGCGCCTGGTAATCATCCTCGCGCGGGAAGAAGCTCTCGAAGCCGCCGCGATCTTTGAAGATGCGCAGCGTTTCCTTGACCTGCCGGTTGGCCGAGGGCAACATCAACAACAGCACCACCAGGTTGTCCTGCACGTCGTCGGGCGTGAAGACCGCGTGCTTTTCCAGGATCAGAGTGCGGTCGCCGCTGGCCAGGTTCAGCCGCACGCGGTAGGGATGGCCGCGGTCGCGCAGCGCAGTCAGGGTCTGGTTGTAGATCTGCGTGGTGGGCACGATCCAGAGCACGAAGCCGGTCCGCACTCCCCGGTAGTGCGTGTTGATCAGGTCGATGGCTTCGACGGCCAGCAGGGTCTTGCCGCCGCCGGTGGGGATCTTCAGACAGACGTTCGGCACAGGATCGCCGCCGGGGGTGTGGCGGCTGTGGTACGCTTCCTTGGGCGCGACCGCTTCCCAGGCCGCCTCATCCCACTTGTGTTTGAGATCGATGCCCAGCTCGGCGATCTGGCGCGCCTTGTGGCGCTCGGCAGTGAGCGCATTCAGGTATGTGCGCAGTCGCTCGACGGTTGTCTGCTGGAACTCTTTGAGCTGCATGGCCAGCCTGCACCTTGTCTGTTCTGGCGCTGCGCCTACGCAGCCCGATAGCGGTAGATGCCCCAGGGCAACTGGCAGAACTCGATGCGATACTCTGCCATCCGGTCTTCGTCCAGATATTTGTGCGAGGCGATCACCAGCCGCGGCTTGCCGCCGGCCGGCGGCAGGTGCATGGCGAAGTCGAGGTTCAGCGGCGTCCGCTTGAGGTATTCGATGTCGGGCTGGTAGATCAGGTAGACCGAATAGCGGCTGCTCTCGCCCAGGTAGCAGCGCGGCTCGTCGATCTGGCTCTCGTCCAGCTTCTCGCCGGTGGCGGTGAAGAAGACGAAGCGTCCCATCTCCTGGTAGGCAGGCAGGCCGCCCTTGAGCAACGTCTCGTCGTCGAAGTTGGGGCCCAGCGTGCAGAAGGTGAAGGAGCCGCCCAGGCCCTCCTGCAGCGCCTTGTCCTTGGCCTGCGGCGCGCCCTGGATCACGCGGCGGATGCGTTCAGCGGTCAGCGTGTCGGCGTAGTCTTCCTGCTCCACCAGGATGAAGCGGCGGTTGCCGCCGTCCTCCGCGTTTTGGGCCAGCACGGCGTGGCCGGTGGAACCGCTGCCGGCGAAGGAGTCGAGGATGATGTCGCCAGCACCAGCGCTGGTGCAGTAGCGAACGATTCGGGCAATCACCTCGTGGTCTTTGGGGTTGTCGAAGACCTTGCCGTTCATCAGACTGCGCAGATGCTTGACAGCGACCTGCGACTGCTTGTAGATGACGCTTGGCATGACCTGCATGCCAATGGCCATGTCAGAGCCATTGTCGTCTTCGTCATCAAGAGAAGCATCCATGTCTTCTTCCAGCTCAGCCTCGACTGGTCGTAGATGCGCCTTGCGAAACGGCGGTTCGGTGTGGTCGGCGCGGAACACTACCAGACCGAGCTCGATCTGCTCCTGCATTTTCTCCGACGTTGCAAATCCCCATCCGCGCTCTGGCACCTTGCACGGCTTACCTGTTTTCGGGTGAACGACCTTGTAGCGCGGTCCATTTCCGCCTGGCCACGAGATGTCTCGATCTCGCCACGGGCCGTAACGATCGACATGTTTGTAGCGGCTCAGCATCTTCGAGGGATGTCGCGCCGGCAGCGCCTGGTACCATGCCTGTAAGTCGGCTTCGATCTGCGAGTCGTCCTCGCCGTGAAGCGCCCGCAAACGAAGGTATTCTTCCCAAATCTCCTTGGCGCCTGGCTTCGGCTCACGCCAAACCGTCTTCAACGACCGCAGCGTTTCCATCGATTTGGCGTAGCAGAGCATGTATTCATGCCCGACGGAGAACAGTTTGGCGTCGTTCTTGCGTCCCTTTTCCCAGACCAGTTGGGCGATGAAATTCTCCTCCCCGAAGATCTCATCCATCAGCATGCGCAGCCGGTGCGCCTCGTTGTCGTCGATGGAGATGAAGATCACGCCGTCCTCGCGCAGCAGCTCCCACAGCAGCTTGAGCCGCGGGGTCATCATGCTCAGCCATTTGTCGTGGCGGGTCAGGTCCTCCCGGTCCACCACCTGC
>JAJTXO010000198.1 GCA_021463315.1 Caldilineales bacterium
CTACTTCTGGAACGACCCGGCTGCGCTGGGCTGGTACGCCCAGGTGGACGAGGCCGAGTTCAAGTGCGTTCAGGGTCCGCCGACCGCGGTGACGCTGGATGGGCTGAGCGCGGCGCAGGCGCCGCTGCCGGTGGCTGGCTTGCCGCTGGCTGCGCTGCCGGCCGTGGTGAGCCTGGCGCTGGGTGCGGCCTACGCGTTGCGCCGCAAGGAATAGACGACACTCGCCTGACCTGCCAGGTTACAGAAAACCTGGCAGGTCTTGAATGAAACCACACGCCTGGCAGGCTGGTCCTGCCAGGCGTGTTGCGTTGCCGCGCCAGCAGCCCATTTTGACCTCTTGTCCTCTTCTTGGTATAATCGGGCAGTCCCGCCAACCCACCCAGCGCAGCAGCACCTTCTCATGTCGCCATGACAGCCAACACGCCGCCATCGATCGCGCCTGCCTCGCACGCGGACTATCGCCGCCCCTCCCGCTGGTCGCTCAGATCCTTCGACGGCCAGGTGCGGCTTTTTTTGCTCCCCTTTCTGCTGGGCTCGCTGGTGCTGATCGTGTTGCCCGCGCTGATCACCATCGGCGTGGCCTTCACCAAGTACAACGCGATCAGCGCGCCGACCTGGGTGGGGCTGGATAACTTTCGCACCCTGCTGAATTCGCCGCTGGCTCGCCTCTCGTTGCGCAGCTCCCTGCAGTTCATCTTCCTGGCCGTGCCCCTGCGGGTGTTGGGCGCGCTGCTGCTGGCGCTGCTTTTGCAGCCGGCCGGCCGGCTGTTCGGCGGACTGCGCGCGGCAGCCTATCTGCCCACCATCATCCCCGAGGGCGCGTTTGCCCTGATCTTCCTCTGGATTCTCAACCCGCTCTACGGTCCGCTCAACGCGGTGCTGGGTGCTCTGGGCCTGCCGACGCCCGACTGGCTGCTGGATCCCACCACTGCCCGGCTGAGCTTCGTGCTGATGGCGCTGTTCACCATCGGCGAGGGCATGATCGTGCTGTTGGTCGGCCTCAAGACCATTCCCAAGGTCTACTACGAGGTGGCGCGCGTGGACGGCGCCGGCGCCTGGCAGGCCTTTTGGCGCATCACGCTGCCGCTGCTGACCCCCTGGCTGCTGATCTTGACCTTCCGCGATATCGTGGTCAGCCTGCAAAACACCTTCACCCCTTCCTTTGTGATGACCTATGGCGGCCCCTACTACGCCACCACCTTCATTCCGCTGCTGCTCTTCGAGCTGGCCTTCGACCTGTTCGACTTCGGCGCGGCCGCGGCCATGATGGTGGTGATGTACATCCTGACCGCCCTGTTGGTGATCGGCATCATCAACCTGGTGGGCTTGAGCAACCGCGATGAGATCATCTGAGCGACCTGCGCGCACCTGGCGCAGCCGCCTGGAATTCACCCTGCTGGCGGCTATCGCGATCACCGTGGCCATCCTTTTCGTGCTGCCGCTGCTGTGGATGGTGGTAGTATCGCTGCGACCGGTGGGCCTGCCGCCGCCGCGCAGCGTGGAGTGGTGGCCTGGCGACCCGCAGTGGAGCAACTACGCCGAGCTCTTTCGCCAGGTGCCCATGGGCCGCTACCTGCTCAATTCGCTGCTGGTGGTGGCTGTCTCGGTTCCCTTGACCCTGTTGACCGCCTCGCTGGCCGGCTTTGGTCTGGCGCAGTTGAAGGAACCCTGGCGCGCCCGGCTGTTGATGGTCACCGTTTTTCTGCTGATGGTGCCCCCTTCGGCCGTCTGGCTCTTTCGCTACCAGATGCTGAGCTGGACCGGCCTGCTGACCACGCTCTGGTCGCTGATCCTACCCGCCTTTGCCGGCGGCAGCCCGCTGATCGTCCTGCTCTTCTTCTGGACCTTCCGGCGCATGCCGGCCGAAATGGTCGAGGCCGCGCGGCTGGAGGGCGCCGACGCCTGGATCACGTGGCGTCACATGGCCATGCCTATGGCCCGGCCCACCGTGGCTGCCTGCCTGGTGCTGGCCTTTGCGCTGTTTTGGAATGACTTCACCAATCCGGTCCTGTATCTGTACCGGCCGCAGACCTACACCCTGCCCATCGGCGTGCAGATCCTCAAACAGATGGACGCCACCAACTGGCCGCTGCTGATGGCCGGCGCCACCTTCATGACTCTGCCCGTGGTGCTGCTCTTCTTGGTTCTACAGCCGCTCTTCTTGAGCGACAAATCGATCCATTCATTACTGGAGAAAGGCTGATGAGAAAACCGATTCTGTTTTTGCTGCTGGTAGTGGCGTTGTTGTTGCCCATGGTTGCGGCCTGCGCTGCGCCGCCGCCGCTGACCACCGTCTCCTTCATGGTTTCTGGCAGCCAGGAGGAATTCCAGGCCTACCAGTCGCTGGTCAAGTCTTTTCAGGCCGACAATCCGGACTATCGCATCGACCTGCGCTACGTGCCGGACGACGGCGACTATCGCCGCCGGCTGGCGGCCGATTTCTCGGCCAGCACGCCCGCCGATGTCTTTCTGCTCAACTACCGGCGCATTGCCCCCTTCGCGGCCGAGGGGGCCATGGCGCCCATCGGACCCTATCTGGCGCAGAGCAGCGTTATCAAGGAGGCCGACTTCTTCCAGCCAGCCATCGACGCCTTCCGCTTTCAGGGCGAGCTGTGGTGTCTGGCGCAGAACGTCTCCAGCCTGGTGATGTACTACAACAGGACGCTGTTCGACGCGGCCGGCCTGGACTACCCCAGCGCGGCCTGGAGCTGGGATGACTTCGTGGCCGCGGCGCGGGCGCTGACGGTGGACACGAACGGCGACGGCGTGACCGACCAGTACGGCGTCAGCATCGATCCCAACTTCTACCGTCTGGCGCCCTTCATCTGGCAAAACGGCGGCGAGCTGGTGGACGACATGGAGAATCCCACGCGGCTGGCCATCGACAGCCCTGAGGCGCAGGAAGCCTTTCAGTGGTTCGTCGACCTGCAGGTCAAGGAGAAAGTGGCGCCCGACGCTGCGGCCGAGGCCGCGCGCGACGGCGAGAGCCGCTTCCTGGACGGCACGGTGGGCATGTACTTCAACAGCCGGCGTTCGACGCCCACCATGCGCACTATCGAAGCCTTCGACTGGGACGTAGCGCCGCTGCCGGCCGGCCAGCAGCCGGCCAGCGTGCTACATGTCGATGGCTATTGTCTGGCTGCCCAGACCAAGAACAAGGAGGCTGCCTGGAAGTTCATCGAATATGCCAACTCCCCCACCGGACAGGAGATCGTCGCCCGCACCGGCCGCACCGTGCCATCGCTGCAGTCTGTGGCCCAGTCGGAGGCCTTCCTGGATCCTGCCACCAAGCCGGCCAGCAGCCAGGTTTGGCTGGATGTGGTGCCCGTGCTGCGTCCGGTGCCGGTCTACGCCATGTGGCCCCCCATCGAGGACGCGGTCAACAAGGAGATCGAGCGCGCTTTCTACGGCCTGGCCACGGTCGAAGAGGCGACCTCGGCCGCTCTGTCCATCACCGCTCCCATGTTTTCCCGGTCCCAGTGACCTGTTGCTACACTCTCAGCCCCCAGGAGTACCATGAAACACACACGCAAGATCGTTGGCGCTCTCACGATTCTGCTGGTAGCCAGTCTGATGATCTGGATGCCCGCAGATCTGACCAATACGGCCGGTCAGGCGGGCCAGCGCAGCGCGGCCGGCCTGACCGGAGCCAGCCAGCAGGCCAGCTCTGGCGTCGAGCAGTGGATCGGTGAGGCAGTGACGCCGGTGCTGACCCAGGCTGCGCGCGACCTGCCCCCCACCGAGGCTCTGCCGCAGTTGGATCGCGAGGTCAACCCGCGCATGAACTTCAGCGGCAATCTGGTGAAGGACTTCGACCCGCCCAACGGGCCCGATCCGCTGCTGGCGTTGCAAGAGGCAGCCCCTGCGGCCCAGCCCGATGGCTTCTCCACGCCCATCCACAACTTCAACGGCCAGGGCTACACCTTTGTCAATCCGCCGGACACCGTGGGCGACATCGGCAAGGACCACTATGTCCAGATGATCAACGCCACGCGCGTGGCCATCTACAACAAGACCACCGGCGCGCTGGCCATCCCGGCCTTCGATCTCACCGCGCTGGGCGGCTGCGCCACCGGCAACGGCGATCCCATCGTGCTGTACGATCAGTTGGCCGATCGCTGGTTCCTGAGCGAGTTCGGCGCTGGCAACTCGCTTTGCACCTACGTCTCCCAGACGCCCGACCCCACCGGCGCCTACTACTCCTATCAGTTCACCACGCCCAGCTTCCCCGACTATCCCAAGTATGGCGTGTGGCCGGACGCCTACTACGTCACCACCAACGAGAGCACCCCGGCCATGTATGCCTTCGACCGGGCAAAAATGCTGGCTGGCCTGCCGGCCACCTCGCAGCGCTTCACCGCGCCCGACCTGGCTGGCTTCGGCTTCCAGGCGCTGACGCCAGCCGACCTGGACGGCATGACCCCGCCGCCGGCCGGCACGCCCAACTACATCATGCGCCATGTGGACACCGAGGTCCACAGCGTGTCCGGCTATCCCAGCAACGACATCCTGGAGGTCTGGGCCTTCTCGGTCAACTGGACCACGCCGGCCAGCTCCACCTTCGCCAAGATCGCCGACATCCTGACGGCCGAGTTCGACTCGACCCTGTGCGGTCTGACTTCCTTCTACTGCATGGGCATGCCGGGCGTGGCCCAGGGCGCCTCTGCCTCGTTGGACCCGCTACGCGAGGTGATCATGAACCGCCTGGGCTACCGCAACTTCGGCACACACCAGGCGCTGGTCGGCAACTTCGTCACCGATGTCGGCAACAACTATGGCGGCGTGCGCTGGTTCGAGCTGCGCAAGACCGGGGCCGGCCCCTGGACGCTGTACCAGGAGGGCACCTACGCGCCCACCACCACCGACAACCGCTGGATGGCCGGCATCTCCCAGGACGGCGCCGGCAACATCGCGCTGGGCTACAACACCTCCAGCCAGACCATCTATCCTTCGATCCGCTACGCCGGCCGGTTGGCTACAGACCCGCTGGGCACCCTGCCCCAGGGCGAGTACACCTTGGTCAACGGCTCGGGCAACAACGGCAGCAACCGCTACGGCGACTACTCCGCCATGGGCATCGATCCCATCGATGACTGCACCTTCTGGTTCACCGGTCAATGGAACTCCGGCAGCCAGTGGAGCACCCGCATCGGCGCGTTCAAGTTCGACGCCTGCGGCACAACCAACTTCACCCTGGCCGCCACGCCGGCCAGCCTGCAGGTCTGCACGGCGAGCAACGCCGTCTACACCGTCTCGACCGCGGCCGTGGGCGGCTTCGTAGGCTCGGTCAATCTGAGCGCGGTGGGCAACCCCGGCACAGCGGCCTTCGCCCCCAACCCCGTGACCCCGCCCGGCAACAGCACGCTGACCATCAGCGGCGCCCCGGTCGGCTCCTACAACTTCGACATCTACGGCAGCAGCGTCATCACCCCCAGCCTGGTGCAGTCCGCCACGGTCGCGCTGGATGTGGTGGCGGCCGCGCCGGCCGCGCCGACGCTGCTCACCCCGGCCAACGGCGCGCTGAACGTGCCGGCCACCCCCACCTTCACCTGGAACGCCGCGGCTGGCGCAGCGTCCTACAGCATCCAGGTGGCCACCGACGCCGGCTTCAGCAACATCGTGGCCTCGGCCAGCGGGCTGACCAGCCCCACCTGGACCTCCAACGTGGCGCTGAACACCAGCACCACCCACTACTGGCGGGTGTGGGCTGGCAACACCTGCGGCGTCGGCGCCTACTCGGCCACCTGGAGCTTCACCACCCTGACTGCGCCGGGCGACTGCTCCCCCGGCACCACGCCCAACGTGCTCTACACTACCGGCTTCGAGGGCGGCATCGGCGGCTGGACCACGCCGGCCGGCACGGGCGTCAACACCTGGGCCATCTCCACGGCCAATCCGTACAGCGGCGCCCAGCACATGCGCGGCGTCGATACCGCCAGCATCACTGACCAGCGGCTGGTCTCCCCGGCCGTGGCGCTGCCCACCGGCCAGAACCCGGTGGTGCTGAAGTTCTGGCATCTGCCCAACCTGGAGAACAGCGGCACGACCGCCTGCTTCGACGGCGGCATCCTGGAGGTGTCCACCGACGGCGGTTCCAGCTGGACCCAGGTGCCCAACGCCAACCTGTTGGTGGGGCCCTACACCGGGGCGATCTCCGGCAGCTTCAGCAACCCGCTGGCTGGTCTGCAGGCGTGGTGCGGCCCCACCACGGCCGCCTACCGCCAGACCATCGCCGATGTCAGCGCCTACGCTGGCCAGACGGCGCAGTTCCGTCTGCGCATCGGGACAGACAGTTCGCTGGGCCGCACCGGCTGGGACGTGGACGATGTGATGGTGCAGAGCTGCAGCGCGCCCACCGCGGTGGAGCTGAGCCGCGTGGAGGCCGCCTCCAGCCAGTCGCCGGTGGCGCCGCTGGGCGCTCTGCCGGTGGCTGCGGCCCTGGCGGCTGGCCTGGCCGCCCTGGGCGCGGGCTACACCCTGCGCCGCCGCCAGTAGTCCGCCTCTCAGGAGTGTCAGTCCTTCGGAGGACTGACACTCCTGCATATGTATGACGCCCCCGACAGGCTATGACTTGCCGGGGGCGTAGTTTTATGATTTGGGTGTATCATCTCAAAGAACCGGGGTCGAGACTTCGGAAGTCTTCCCCCTCTATTGAGATGATACGCCGAGCACGATAGAACAAGCCCTGGCATTCGTAGCCGACGTTCGCAACCAGCCCAACTGTGTCTTGATCAGGGCAGGCAGCCGGCATTGGGACATCTTCCAGCGGCTTTGTCGCGCGGCCGGCGTCAAGGGCAACCTGGTTCCCGATGCCTACCTGGCCGCACTTGCCATCGAGTCGGGCAGCACGTGGATCACCACTGATCGCGATTACAGCCGGTTTGCCGGCTTGACCTGGCGACACCCGCTGGATAGCTGATCCTCCCTCAACAAAAAGGCGGAACCGGGTCTTCCCGGTTCCGCCTTTTTGCGCGTGTAGGGGGATGCCTTAGCCGGCCAGCGCGGTGTCGGCGTAGTGCGCCATGGCCGCCTGCATGAAGTCGGCCAGGCCGGGGCGATACTTGTCGTAGTGGG
>JAJTXO010000199.1 GCA_021463315.1 Caldilineales bacterium
ACCAATCTACCAACCTACCAACCTACCAACCTACCAATCTACCAATCTACCAATCTACCAACCTACCAATCTACCAACCTACCAACCTACCAATCTACCAACCTACCAACCTACCTCTTCCCTGTCTACTTGTCTACTTGTCTACTTGTCTACTTGCATACCCATAACTTCCCAGGAGTAACCCCATGACGAAACCAAAGATCAAGATCACGTATTCGACCTTGTCGGCTGCCAGCCCTGAGCTGCATCAGATGTTCGACGAGGCGGTGGAACGAGCCAAGACGCGCTTTGGCACGAATTACCCCATGTTCATCGACGGCGAAGAGCGCTGGGCCGACGAGACCTTCGAGGATCGCAGCCCCATCGACACCGACTGGCTGATGGGCCATTTCCAGAAGGGCACAGCCGAGCATGGCCGCACCGCGCTGCAGGCGGCGCGCGCAGCCTTCCCGAGCTGGAGCCGGACCCCCTGGCAGGAGCGCGTGGCGCTGATGCGCAAGGCGGCCGACATCATCAGCGACCGCAGCATCGATATCGGCGCGGCCGTGGCGCTGGAGGTGGGCAAGAACCGTCTGGAGAGCATCGGCGACGTGGAAGAGACAGCCGACCTGATCCGCTACTACTGCGACCAGATGGAGGCCAACAACGGCTTCGCACGCACCATGCTCCCCGAGTCGCCCAAGCATCACAACACCAGTTTCCTCAAGCCCTACGGCGTCTGGGTGGTGATCTCCCCCTTCAACTTCCCCTTTGCGCTGGCCGGCGGACCCAGCGGCGGCGCGCTGGTGGCTGGCAACACGGTGGTCTTCAAGCCGGCCTCGGATACCCCGCTCAGCGGCTGGCTGCTCACCGAGTGCATGCGCGACGCGGGGCTGCCCGACGGCGTCTTCAACTTCGTCACCGGCCCCGGCAGCACCATCGGCCAGGAGATGATCAGCAACGACGAGGTGGACGGCATCACCTTCACCGGCTCCTACGACGTGGGCATGCACATCATCAAGACCTTCGCCGGCGGCAAGTGGCCGCGGCCCTGCATCGCCGAGATGGGCGGCAAGAACGCGGTCATCGTCAGCGCCAAGGCTGACCTGGACAAGGCCGCGATGGGCATCATGCGCTCAGCCTTTGGCCTCAGCGGCCAGAAATGCTCGGCCGCCAGCCGTGTCTACGTGGAAGCGCCGGTCAAGGAGGCGCTGTTGCAGAAGCTGGTGGACCTGACCAGCCAGATGGCTGTGGGCGACCCGACGCGCCAGGATGTGTTCATGGGCCCGGCGGCCAACAAGGGCGGCTACAAGGACTATCAGCGCTTCGCCGAGATGGCCGCGGCCGGCGGCAAGATCGCCTTTGGCGGCCACGTGCTGACCGAGGGCGACTACGCCAAGGGCTACTTCGTGGCCCCGACTATCATCGACGATCTGCCCCTGGAGCATGAGCTGTGGCAGGTGGAGATGTTCCTGCCCCTGGTGGCTGTGGCGGCCGTGCCATCGCTGGAGGTGGCCATGCGCGAGGCCAACAACAGCGCCTACGGCCTGACCGGCGGCTTCTTCAGCGAGGACAAAGAGGAAGTGCAGTGGTATCTGGACCACATCGAGGCCGGCGTGGTCTACATCAACCGGGCTGGCGGCGCCACCACCGGCGCGTGGCCGGGCTATCAGACCTTCGGCGGCTGGAAGGGCAGCGGCAGCACCGGCAAGAACGGCGGCGGCCCCTACTACGTCCAGCAGTACATGCACGAGCAGTCGCAGACAGTGGTAGACTGAGCGTTGAGCGTGCCTGATCAGCCATGAGATACAGGGTGCGGCGAGATTTCATTCTCGCCGCACCCTGTCTTTGCGTGCGGACCTGTCACGCTCGGTGCGCTTCCAGCCAGATGTGCGGCCGCCGTTTGCGGCGCAGCAACGCTATCCGGTAAAATAGGCCAATACCTTCGCCAACTACGGGCAAAATCGTTCTCGTGGGTTCATATGGCTACCTCTGATTTGGTCTGGTAACCATTAGAGTGCCACATGAACCCCCTTCTGATCAATTTCCACGGTTTTGTGGAGTGCAGAACCCTTGTCACCACCGGCCGGCAATCTGGATACGACCTTCGACAGCGACAGTAAGGTCACGACCGCCATCTTGAGCTGGGATGACGAGGCCAGCGCGATGGCTATCCAGAGAGACGGTAAGATCGTGGTCGCCGGGAGTGTGTGGAACGGCTACAACTACGACTTCACCCTGGCGCGCTACTGGGGGCTGCTCAGCCCTCCAAAGATATATCTGCCGCTGCTGTTGCGCCAGTAGTCAGTGGGAGACCACGACGTTTCAGGCATCGGTCGGCCGGCTCCGTCTGCGACCTGGGTCGGCCCGTAGCCATTCTTGACGCGCGCCCAGAACCATCGAAGGTCAGGATCAGTCGGTAGTCGTCGGTTGCTTGGACTGCGGTCACTTGTGTCCACATGGCGCCGGCAGCCTGCACGGTTTAGCACATTTGCGCTACCGGCGTCAGGCTTCTTGTTCCTATCTTGATAGGCTTGCCGGTCACCAAGCTATACAACACATCAGGACAGAAATCCACCTCGTTTGGCCACACAATCGTTCCTGCTTCCGGGTCAACTGCCACCAGCTTGAAGTAACTCACATCCTGCAAGGGCGCGAACACATCACCGCGGCCAACAATCCGGTCCCGCAGGTCGAGTTCCCCATCGGTTCCGTCAGTAAAACTGAGTTGCAGACGATAGTCAGCCAGGTGCGTAACTTTATTGACTCTTGGAAACATGACTGAGCACCTCACTCCAGAGGTTTGATCTTCGCTACCGGGTGATCCTTGCGCAACTCCTCCCAATTCCTCATCAGTTCTTGCTGGTGAAGGGCCGCCCACTCGATGACCATCGAGATCGCTCGGCGTGGTAGTTTGCCTTCCAGGACCCCAATCGGGTCAATTCCGATCTGCGCCTCATCGCCACCATAGATTGCGTGGAAGTGGGGTGGAGCATGTTCGTCGTAATACATGCGAATGACGATGCCGAAGAAGCGGCTCACCTCTGGCATATCTCACTTCTGCTGCATGTCCAAATGCGCACGGGTATCTAGCTGCATTGTACCTCAGGGGTGGATTCTGTGCAACCATTCCTGACAGGTTAAGCACATTATGGAAACATCAACTTGGATAAGGCGAGAGATCAAGCCTCAGGATTGGCTTTCGAAGTATCATCTCAATAGATTGGGAAGACTTCCGAAGTCTTATGGACTGTGAGCTCGTCTTGAACAAACCTGCGCAGACTTCGGAAGTCTTCCCAATCTATTGAGATGATACTCCTCGATCAATCGTATCAGCTCTCGCACCGTTAGTCTGTCTGGCATGGTCTACCTCCATGACCGTTGAAAAGATTGTACCTCATGTCCGGTGAAGCAGCAATCGCCTTTTCGCCGCTGGTTGGTTCTTTTCGGCCACCTCTTGCGCCAGCAAGTCCCGCTCAAATCACGCGCGTTTGCGGACTTTCCACACCTCTTCGCACGGCCACTGCCTGGCCCACTCCAGCGTAACAAAGGGGTAGCGCGTCCGCGCGGTGGTTGCGGGCGGCCACACTTCGATCAGATCCTCGATCTCGAAGCCAGAGCCGCGCAGCAGCCGGATCCAGTCGCCGTGGGAGAGGTGGAACTCCACCTCCAACGCGTCCGGCCACTCGATGCGATACAGGCCGAAGGCCGGGCGCACCAATTCGTTCGTGGCAGCGACGCCGTCCTCCTCCGGCGTGCAGAGCGCCATCAGGAAGGAGTTGGTCAGGAAGACCAGGCGGCCGCCGGGGCGCAGCAGGCGCGCGGCCTCGGGAACCCAGCGCTGCGGGTCGGCCCACAGGCACGCGCCGTACTCGGAGATGGCGAAGTCGAACGAGGCATCGGGGTAGGGAACGTCCTCGGCGTTGCCGTGCAGGAGGGGGAAGTCGATCCCATGTTTCAGTTGCAGACGCCGCGCCGTGGCCAGTTGCGCCGCGGAGTTGTCGATGCCCACGACCCGCGCCCCGCGCCGGGCCAGCCAGGCGGACACGTAGGCCGTGCCACAGCCCAGCTCGATGGCGTCCTGGCCCGCCAGATCGTCTGGCAGCAGGCCGAGGCCAGACTCAGGGACGTTCCAGATGCCCCAGGTGGGAGCCTGGCTGGCCCAGCACGCTTCCCCTGCCGCGGCATAGTCGCTGGCCCAGCGGTCCCACACGGCGCGGTTGCGTTGAACGTGTTCTGGCAAGTCGGATGCCCATGCGCCGGGCGTACAACCGTCAATGAAGACAGCGGGCTCGGTCAGGAGACCGGCCTGAGCGGCTGTTTTTAGGTCAGTCATCAGAAGTAGGCCGGCTCGTGGTAGACGCCGAACACCTCACGGAACACGTCGCTGACCTCGCCTAGGGTGGCGTAGGCCGTGACGCACTCCAGGATCGGCGGCATCAGGTTGATCGTTTCGTCGCGCGCGGCGTCGGCCAGGCGGTGCAGGGTCTGCTGAACGGCCGCGTTGTCCCGCTCGGCCCGCACCCGCTGCAGGCGGGCAAGCTGGCGCTGATAGCCCTGCGGGTCCATGGCCAGAATGGGGATGGCCGGCGCCTCGCCCACCGCATACTCGTTGACGCCCACGATCACCCGCTGGCCGTCGTCGATCTCGCGCTGGTAGATGTAGGCCGCCTCGGCGATCTCGCGCTGGAAGAAGCCCGCCTCGATGGCCGGCACCACGCCGCCGTGGCGCTGGATCTGGCGGAAATAGGCGTTGGCCTCGGCCTCCATGCGGTTGGTCAGCGCCTCCACGAAGTAGGAGCCGGCCAGCGGGTCGATGGTGTTGGCCACGCCGCTCTCGTGGCCGATGATCTGCTGGGTGCGCAGCGCCACGGTGACCGCCTTCTCCGAGGGCAGGGCCAGCGCCTCGTCCATGGAGTTGGTGTGCAGCGACTGGGTGCCGCCCAGCACCGCGGCCAGCGCCTGCAGCGCCACGCGCACGATGTTGTTTTCTGGCTGCTGCGCGGTCAGGCTGACGCCGGCTGTCTGGCTGTGGAAGCGCATCAGCCAGGAACGCTCCTGCTTGGCGCCGTATTTCTCGCGCATGGCCCGCGCCCAGATGCGCCGCGCGGCGCGGTATTTGGCGATCTCCTCGAAGAAATCGTTGTGGGCGTTGAAGAAGAAGCTCAGCCGTGGCGCGAACTCGTCCACGTCCAGCCCGCGGGTGATGGCCGCCTCCACATAGGCGAAGCCGTCGGCCAGGGTGAAGGCCAGCTCCTGCGCCGCGGTGCTGCCGGCCTCGCGAATGTGATAGCCGCTGATGCTGATGGTGTTCCACTCCGGCAGCTCGTGCGTGCCGAACTCCACCGTGTCGGTCACCAGGCGCATGGAGGGTTCCGGCGGGAAGAGGAACTCCTTCTGCGCGATGTATTCCTTGAGGATGTCGTTTTGCAAGGTGCCGCGCAGTTGCTGGCGCCGAACGCCCTGCTTCTCGGCCGCGGCGATGTACATGGCCCAGATGATGGCCGCGGGGGAGTTGATGGTCATGGAGGTGGTGACCTCGCCCAGGGGGATCTGGTCGAAGAGGATCTCCATGTCGGCCAGGGAGCTGATGGCCACGCCGCACTTGCCGAATTCGCCCAGCGCCTCGGGCGCGTCGCTGTCGTAGCCATAGAGCGTGGGCATGTCGAAGGCCACGCTCAGGCCGGTTTGGCCCTGGCTGAGCAGGTAGCGGAAGCGGGCGTTGGTCTCCTCGGCCGTGCCAAAGCCGGCGAACATGCGCATGGTCCACAGCTTGCCGCGGTGCAGGGTGGCGTGGACGCCGCGCGTGTAGGGATATTCGCCAGGGAAGCCGATATCAGTCACGTAGTCGGTGTCTGCGATATCGGCCGGCGTGTAGAGCCGCTCCACCGGTGCGGAGGAGGTGGTGACGAAGGTCTCCTGGCGCTCTGGGAAGCGATCCAGCGTTTTCTTCAGCGTGCTGGATTCCCAGCGCTGGGTTTCTTCTCGAATGCGGGCCACTTCGTTGGGGTCGTACATGTAACACGCTCCTGTTTTACTTTCCAGAGAGGTTGCGTGAGCTGTCCTTGGGACTGACTTCGAACATGGAGAGTGACCTAAAAAAGCAGACATCGAATTCCATGAAGAAGTTGATCTGACCCAACAACAGAGGCACTTCGTCAGTCAAAGTCCATGCGAATGCCAGGTCAACCGGCGCAAAGCTTCCGACTTGTCCAGAAAGGATAACCCCTCGAGCCGGAACCTGTGCGAGAGTACCAGTTAGCGATAGCGACGTTGTTTGCTCGCCCCATACAAGTCCTAACTGCAATCCAATAGCTAGGGGCAAGACGTTTACCGTCGATCCAGTGTCTAGCAGCCCTGGCGCCGTAACCCGTTGACCACCATTCCCCAAAACAATGGGTAGATGGGCCAGTTGATTGTTCGCCGAAATGCCGGCTATTGCGCTGCCATAGCGAAAGCGCAGTGGAGCGATCATAGCTTAGCCTTGTGTTCCTGAAGCATTCCAAATAGCGTGTTGCCCGCTTCAAATGCGTTAAGTGGTGTCCAGATTGGATACTCGGACTCCGCAGCCAACAGCGGTATACCTTCTTCCTGCGCGAGGTCAATCACAAGGAACTGAATCAGGCGCAGTTTCTCTGCGCGCGGCAGCATTCTTACCGCGGGGTATAGTTCTGTGACGGTCATAGGATAGGAATCTCCTTCAATCGATCAATACGGCGGCTCGGCCGGGCCGCTATAGCCGCACATGCCCGTGCGCGGCGAGTTGAGGACGGGCATCAGCATGTCTTCGTATTCATGGTCTGCGGCGTGTTCTTCGGCGTGAGCGTCGCAGAATATGGCCTCGGGTCCCTGTTCCCACAGGCATTCGGAGCACAGCTGCGTGGCCGGCTGGCCACATACGGCGCAGGGCGGCGGCTCGAAGGCGTTGCGCGCCATCAGGACGATGGGGTGTTCCGTGGTGGGTTTGCCCGTGCGCCGCTCGACGACCTTGATGACCAGCT
>JAJTXO010000002.1 GCA_021463315.1 Caldilineales bacterium
CGCGGCCGGCCGGTGCTGCTGGTCTTCCTGCGCCACCTGGGCTGACTGCCCTGCCGTGAGCATGTGGCGCAGTTGCGCCATTTCAAGAACGACCTGGACGCGCTGGACGTGCAGGTGTTGATCATCTCGTTCGGCGCGGAATTCTGGGCGCGCGCCTGGCAGCAGGACACGGGCTCACCCTATCCATTGCTGCTGGACTCGGAGCGTGCGACCTATCAAGCCTACGGGCTGGGCACGTCGTTCGTGCGGGTGTGGAGCCCCCACGTCATGTGGCACTATCTGAAGCTGGTCCTGCGCGGCCAAAAACTGCTGCCGGTGCAGGGCGACCCCCATCAACTGGGCGGCGACTTCATCGTGGATGGAGATGGCGTCGTCCGCCTGGCCCACGCCAGCAAGGATCCGGTGGATCGTCCGCCGGTGGAGAAGCTGCTGGCCGCGCTGCGCAATCTGGCAGCCGAAGAAGGTTAGGTAACTGTGATTACTGGAGGTGTATGATGCGTTCGACTTTCTGGTTTGTCCTGATCTCGACAGCGCTGCTTCTGAGCGCCTGCTCCACGGCTGTAGCGCCGGCCGCGCCAGCCAGCTCAGGCGGCGACGGCGCTGCCGCGGCGCCTGCCACCACGCAGCCCGAGGTATCCCCTGCTGTGGAGCCGACTGCATCCTCTGGCGCGTCTCCCACGCCTGCCTTGTTGTCGCCAGAGACGCCGCCGTCGGGCGCTGAGCGCGAGTTCAGCACCGACTTCAGCCGCCACACCGTCTCTTACCGCGAGGTCTTCTCCGGTGGGCCGCCCAAGGACGGCATACCCGCCATCGACGCCCCACAGTTCGTGACGGTGGCCGAAGCTGACGCCTGGCTGGCTTCGCAGGAGCCGGTCGTGCTGGTGCAAGCCGGCGAAGAGGCCCGCGCCTATCCCTTGCAGATCATGACCTGGCACGAGATCGTCAATGACAACATAGGCGGCCTGCCGCTGACTGTCACCTTCTGCCCGCTGTGCAACACGGCCATCGCCTTCGAGCGCACACTGGACGGCCGCGTGCTGGACTTCGGCACGACCGGGCGGCTGCGCTTCAGCAACCTGATCATGTACGACCGCCAGACCGAGAGTTGGTGGCAGCAGGCCGGCGGCGACGCCATCGCCGGTGAGCTGGCCGGCCGGCGTCTGGTCTTCTATCCGGCCACCATCATCGCCTGGGAGGAGTTCAAGGCGGCGCATCCTGACGGACTGGTTCTGTCGCGCGAGACCGGCTTCAGCCGCGACTACGGGCGCAATCCCTACGCGGGCTACGACGACGTCAACCAGTCGCCTTTCCTGTACCGGGGGCCGGCCACTCCAGGGACATTGCAACCCATGGCGAGGGTGTTGACGGTGGACTTGAACGGCGAGGCGGTGGCCTATCCCTACGATGTGCTGGCGCAGATGCAGGTGATCAACGACGAGGTCGGCGGGGAGCCGGTAGCCGTCTTCTGGCAGAGCGGCGTGGCCTCGGCCCTGGACAGCAGCTCGATAGCCCAGGGCCGGGACGTGGGCTCAGCGGCGGCGTTTTCGCCACATCTGGACGGCCATCGGCTGACCTTCCGTAGCGACGGTGAGCAAATCGTCGATGTCGAGACCGGCAGCCAGTGGGACCTGCTCGGCCGCGCCGTGGCTGGCGAGTTGACCGGCCGGCAACTGACCCCCGTCGTCGGCATCAATCATTTCTGGTTCTCGTGGGCGGCCTTCAAACCGGAAACACGCATCTACCAGCCCTGAGACGACCTCCAAGGAGGAGCCCGCATGCCAGGAGCAGCCATGGTCGAACTGACAGCTTACGAAGAATTGACCGACTACCGTAGAAAGGTCGCCGCAATGTACGCGCTGGTCCGGCGTCCGTTGGCCAGTGCGCAGGCTGAAGATGAGCACACGAGGGAGCTGAAAGCACGCTGGCGGCGCTTTCGCCGCTCACGCGACTTGCTTTTCGCCAGCCATCCGCAAGGAGCGCTGGACCAGGCGCAGAAGGCCGTGTTCACTGGTCTTCCGTACTATCCGTACGATCCTGGCCTAAGATTTGCTGTGCGCGTGGAGCGCGATGTCGAGCCCAATGTCATCGAAGTCGACCTGCCCGAGGATGGCGTTGTGCGTCTGAAACGCTTCGGCCGCATTCGCTTCGCCGTGCAGAGCCAAGCCGTCACTCTTTACTTGTACTGGATACAGGGCTACGGCGGCGGCATTTTTCTGCCCTTCCGCGACCGCACCAATGGCGCAGAGACCTATGGCGGCGGCCGCTACCTGCTTGACACGATCAAGCATGCCGATTTGGGACAGGAAGACGGTCTGCTGGTGGTCGACTTCAACTACGCATACAATCCCTCGTGCGCCTACAACGCGCGCTGGCACTGTCCCCTGGCGCCGGCCGAGAACTGGCTGCCAGCGCCGATCCGTGCGGGCGAGCTACGCTTTCCCCACGCGGTCTAGTGGAAGATCTTCTCTCCGGCGCGGATTGGCGCCTTCAGACGGTTTTCGGCTGGCGTGACCGGACAAGACCAGGCTTCATTGTAGGCGCAGTAGGGGTTGTAGGCATAGTTGAAGTCGACCAGGAACTTGCCTTTGCCCAGCGGCTCCAACTCCAAATAGCGGCCGGCGCCGTAGGTTTCGCTGCCCGCCAGGCTATCGGCAAAGGGTAGGAAGAAACCATTACCGCTGGTGAAGATCGTCAAGGCCACATCTTGCTTTTCTACCCGGAACTTGATCCGGCCGAAGCGCGTGTAGATTTGGGCGGCGCCCGTTGTCGTCTGCAGCGTGATTGCCTCCTTGGTAGGGAACTCTTCGATCGCCACCTTCAGGCGCAGCGCACGGTTCTCTGGGAAGTAGCGCAGGCTGTTAAAGCTGCGCTTCTGGTCCTCCGTCAGGGGGCTGTGGGCATCGGCGGCGAAGAAGCGGTCTTTGTCCGCGCGAAATCTGTCTAGCTCAGTCATTTGGTCCTCCTAACCAGGCAGTTTTGCCTGGTGGTTGGTCTGAAATCGTTCGTTTCTATTGATGAAGTAAGGCGGTTACATCTTACCCGCTGACACTGCCTGAGCGGTGTGGCCGGGCCTGGCAGCCCGTCCCAATGATGCCCAGGGCGGCTCGGCGAGAGGGGTAAGATGCGGCAGGCTTCCTGCATCAAAACTAGGCATCACTAAAGCTGGACAGGCGGCGTTCGAACTGTAACGAGCGCAGCGGCAAGCCTTTGTCATCGACGGCAGCTTGTGGTATTCTGCATCTATCGTGAGTGTCAGGTATGACATCGATACAAAAGGAGCTTACATCGGGCGCAGAAAGAAAGAGAATCAGCCGATGACAGAGAGGACCAACCAGGAGTGGATCGCCGCCTTGCAGGGCGCGCAGGCCGATGCTGCCATCGCCGACCTGCGCATGGTCTTGCTGCGGGGCCTACGCTACGGCATGACCAGCTATCGGGTGACCGAGGCCGACCTGGAGGACTTCGTCCAGGAGGCGTTGGTCAAGGTGTTGGACAACTTGCCGTCTTTTCGCGGCGAGGCGCGCTTCACCACCTGGGCGCAGAAAGTGGCCGCCCGCGTGGCGCTGAGCGAGCTGCGCCGCCGCCGCTGGCGCGACGTGTCGCTGCAAGACCTGATGGCTGAGTACGAGGACTCTGGCTTCACCCCGGCGGTCTTGACCGACCAGGGGCCAGATCCGGCCCAGATCGCCCAGCGCACCCTGATGATGGAGAAGATCCAGCGCATGATCGCCGAGGAGCTGACCGACAAGCAGCGCCAGGCCATGATGGCGGTGATGCAGGGCGGCATGCCGTTGCAGGAGGCAGCCCAGCGCATGGGTACCAACCGCAACGCGCTGTACAAGCTGTTGCACGATGCACGGCAGCGCTTACAGAAGCGCATGCTGCGCGAAGGACTGACGCCAGACGAAGTGCTGGCGATGTTTGCCGACAACTAGGCAGGCCACGATGTTTCGACAACTATTGACCAGATTCACAAGAACAGGGCCCAGCCCGCGTATGATCCCCATGCAGCCAGGCCAAGTTGCCAGCATGGTGCGCATGGTGACTGGCACCCGGCCCGACGAGATCGGCTGTGACGAGTGCTTCGAGCAACTGGACCGCTTTGCCGATCTGCACCTGGCCGGCAAGAGCGCAGCCGAGGCGCTGCCGCTGGTGCAGGACCACCTGGACCGCTGCGGCGACTGTCGCGAGGAATTCGAGTTGCTGTTGGCCTCCCTGAGATTTGAGACGGGAGATCAGCTGTGATGAGGTAAGATTCGCTCTACTTCAGGCGTCAGCGATCTTGGTGCCAGCAAGCTTGAAGTGGCTGTGCAATCTTTTCGGAAGAACTCAGACAGACAATAGGAGAATTTACAATGGCTTGGCAACTCGATCCCTCACACAGTTCTATTCAATTTGTGGCTCGCCACATGATGTTGTCGAAGGTACGCGGTGAGTTCGAGAAATTCACAGTGGACCTGGACTTGAATTTCGACAACCCGGAGAATTCGGTCGTCGAAGCGCGCATCGACGCCAGTAGCATCAATACACGAGAAGCTCAGCGCGATACCCACCTGAAGTCCCCGGATTTCCTGAACGCAGACCAATTTCCCGAGCTGATCTTCAACAGCAACCGGGTCGAACGCACCGGAGAAGCGACAGCCAAGCTCCATGGCGATCTGACCATACGTGGTGTCACGAAAACGGTGGTTCTTGACGTGGAATACGCCGGCACGTCTAAGTCCCCCTGGGGCGCCACAGCTTTGGGCTTTGAAGCCAGCACCAAGATCAACCGTGAAGATTGGGGCTTGATCTGGAACGTGGCATTGGAAACCGGCGGATGGTTGGTTGGCAAGGAGATCACCATCCAGATCGAGGCGGAATTCATCCAGCAGTCGTGAGAATCCTGCGCCGACGTGTCGAAAAGCGGGCGCGCAGGACGACTCTCTGCTGAACGACCAGCGCACCCCGCTTTTCGGTTATTGCAAGAAACCTTTCACCTGCACAGAGGAGTTCGAAATGAAAGCTATCTGGAATGGAGCCATCTTGGCCGAGAGCGATCAGACAATCGTGGTCGAAGGCAATCACTACTTCCCACCCGACGCCTTACGCAGCGAGTACTTCAAGAACAGCGGTACGCACACCACGTGTCCCTGGAAAGGCGTGGCCAGCTACTACAACGTGGTGGTGGACGACAAGACCAACGCCGACGCGGCCTGGTATTATCCTGCCCCCAAGGATGCGGCCAAACAGATCGCAGGCTACGTCGCCTTCTGGCGCGGCGTGCAGGTAACCAAATGACCCAACCTGATATCACCGTCTACGGCGCCTACTGGTGTCCCGACTGCCGGCGCAGCAAACAATTCCTGGGCGAGCACCAGATTCCCTATCGCTGGGTGGACATTGAGCAGGATAAGGCCGGCGAAGCCTATGTGCTGGCCAAGAACGACGGCAAACGCATCATTCCCACCATCGAATTCGATGATGACTCAATTCTGGTAGAGCCCTCAAACGCTGCCTTGGCGGCCAAGCTCGGCCTGAAGATGGTCGCCGAGCGCAGCCACTACGACTTGATCGTGGTTGGCGGCGGGCCGGCCGGCCTGACGGCCGCGCTCTATGCGGCGCGTGAGGGGATCGACACCCTGGTGATCGAGCGCGCGGCCCTTGGCGGCCAGGCTGCGGCCACAGAACGCCTGGACAACATGCCTGGCTTTGCGACGGGCGTCGAGGGCGCCCATTTCGCCGACCAGTTGCGTCAGCAGGCTGCCCGCTTTGGCGTGGAGATGCTGCAGGCGCAGGATGTATTGGGCATGCGCAGCCACGACAACTACCACTGTGTGGGCACGGCTGATGGCAGCGAATACAGCGCCCACGCCCTGCTGCTGACCACAGGCAGCCGCTATCGCCGCCTGGGCGCGCCGGGCGAGAACGACTTCATCGGCGCGGGCATCCACTTCTGCGCCACCTGCGATGGACCGTTCTACAAAGGACTGCCGGTGGCCGTGGTGGGCGGCGGCAACAGCGCAGCCGAGGAGAGCCTCTTCCTGGCCAACATGGCGCAGCACGTCACGCTGCTGGTGCGCGGCGACCAACTTAAGGCGAGCCAGGTGATCCAGGAGCAGGTGTTACGCCGCCCTGAGATCACCGTGCGTTTTGGCGCCGAGGTAGAGCGTTTCGACGGCGCTGGCGGAAAGCTCAAGGCAGTCACCATCCGGGACAACCATACCGGCAGCACTGAGGTCATCAATCCGGCTGGCGTCTTCGTGTTCATCGGGTTGACCCCTAACACAGGTTTCCTCAAGCCAGGCCAACTGCGCCTCGACCCCTGGGGCTTTGTCGTCACCGGCCACGACCTGGTACATGACGGCGAGCGGCCAAGGGGCTTCGAAAACCGCGAGCCGGGGATCCTGGAGACCAGTCTTCCTGGTGTCTTTGCTGCGGGTGATGTGCGCGCGGGCAGCACCAAACAGGTTGCTTCCGCCACGGGCGAAGGCGCGACCGCCGCCTTGTTGATACGCGAATTTCTAAAGGCATCCTAGCAGAGGATCTGGGGTCCCATCTGCAACCCTGGCTTTGCGACTATGCGTTCAGCGACCCCAACACCATGTCTACATATGGTTCATACTCACGGAGTTCTCTTTCTCGGCAATCGTGTACGTCGCTTTCCCAAACGTTGGACTGCTTGATCGATGTCTCCCTCATCCACCGTCCAGCGGATGTTGGCCAGCAGAGCCAACCGCCTGCACTCGGGCGACACAAGGAACGCTCGCGCCTCATCAGCATCACGCCCTTCTTGAACATCGCGCACCGCTCGAATGATGATGGCGCAGATCAGGCTGCGATATCCGGCGTCAATTCGGTTCATAGGTCACCACACTGAGGTTGGCGCGCCAAGCCCGCATTGCTCGGCGGCGGGACAATGGCGCAGGGCAAAGGGTGTACGAGCCATGGGGAACAAAAAGAAGCGGGATGCTGACCTTCCAGTCCAGCATCCCGCTTCTTTTTGTCGGGTGAGCTGTCGCTACTTCCACTCGAACCGGTATTCGGTCGTATCAACGATCCTCACGCCTCTGGGGTTGACGGTGATCTCGATCTGGCCGTAGCCGGCGCGTGTGGCCTTGTGGAGGAGCCGTCTGAGCTGCTCGGCCATTACCGGGCTCAGCGGCACCTCGACTATCGTGGGCTTAATTTCCATCATAGCACCTGCATAAATCCATAGTCAACGGTTTCGGCCCGCTCGGGCCACGGATTTCCAGCCCAACCGCCCGCCTCGTCGAAGAGCACCGAGATGTGGACCTCGTCATAGAGCACATCCATCTCCTCGAAGTCGAGCAAGGTGTAGGCGCGCTCCTGGTCGTGTCGCTGGAGGTAGCGGTCGATCCAACGCAGGATGGCCGCGTGCCACCAGCTGCGCAGCGCGCGCCAGGCCAGCCTCAGCCGGTCGGGAAGGGTGACACCTGCACTGCGTGCATGCGCAAGTGCCAATAAGTTACGCATAGGATACCTCCTCGATGTCGTGCAGCACCTGGATGTCTTCAGGGTAATCCCAGGCCGCATGCCCATCGCCGTCCATGGGGTACTCCGGCGTCTGCTGCTCCACGCCATAGCCCATGCCGCGATCGGAGATGATGTTGTAGGCGCGGCGCACAATCATGAACAGCGCCATGGCCGCGTCCTGGGCCAGTTTCTTGTCGGGTAAGGTCCAGTTGGACACCTGGCGCACGAGGATGCGCAGCTCCGGCATCACCAGCGCGCCCTTGCGCAAAAGATCGATCAGCCAGTTGGCCGCGGTGTACTTCATGCTGTTGCTCATGTCGTAGGGGCTGCCGTAGATCGCCTCGCCGCCCGCGTCCTGCCTCAACTCTTCCAGGATGACTTCGTGCATGCCCGATTGCTGGCCGCCGTTGTCGTAGATCACATCGGCCGGCGACACCACCGGGTAGGTCTTGACCGCGTGGCGGTAGGCGTCCAGGTAGGGCTTGTAGGTTTTCGACCGCGCGCCCAGGTTGCCCATCTGAAAAAAGACAATCTCGGCCGGGCTAGCAGTGATGTCCAGGGCCATCACGCACCAGGCGTTGCGGTTGGGCAGCCGTCCCTTGCCCGGGTCACCCGCGATAATGTGGTAGTGGCCGGGCGCAGGCGGCTTGGCGTAGTGGACCGCGCCGTAGGCCCGGTGCTCCTGCACCACCTGCCCGCCCAGGTCGTGGCGCACCGCGCTGGTCAGGAGATCCGGGTCGATCTCGTTGCCCAGCCCCAGCGGCCGGCGTCCCAGCAACTCGACTTGTCGCGTCTCAGGGTCGGTGCCCCAGGCTTCCTCCAGGGCTTGCCGGTCTTCGGGCGAGAGGCGGATGTTGTCGTAAGGCGTGACCTGAATGAACCAACCGTAATGCGGGTCATCTTCAGTCAGGTCCATCACTTCCCACACCCATTCCGGCTCGCCAGCATTGCCCACGCCAAAGAAACGTTTGGCGCGCGCCACGCCCATGTTGGCCAACTCAGCCTCGCAGGCCGCAATGGCAGCCTTATCGTTCTTGACATTGGCGACGCCGATCAGCTGCTGCAACTGGCCGATGCGCTGGCGCCGGTTGTTGGGCAGGTGCGCCAGCAGCCAGGGGTTGAGACCGCGTAAGCATCCACGCACATGGCGGATGGTCTTCTCGTCGGCGATCTCGCGCAGCACCTCGTCGCCGGAAGCGTTGGCCGCCTCGGTGGAGCGCAGCCGCTCCAGGTCCTCGTCGCCCAGCGGCCGGAACATGATCACATTGCCGGCCATCTGCTTGCCGGCCACCTCACCGCCGTCGTGCTCGTCCCAGGGCTTAAAGTAGATGTCGGGCTGCGGAAACTCACGGCGATCCTGGATGAACACCTCGGCGAAGGCGCGCGGCGTCAGCGTTCCGTCGTGCCTGTAGTGCTTGCGGCCGGCCAGGTCCAGGGCGGCCTGGTACGCCTTCTTGGCCTGGTCGAGGGACAAGGCCACGTGCAGCCATGGCTCACCGGGATGCAGCGCTGTCCAGATGAGCATGACAATAGCCAGAGGCACGGTCTTCCCCGCCGCACGCCCGCCGACTACGATGTTGTAGCGCTGGGGGCTGTAGTACATCGCCAACTGGTGGCCGAAGAGCGTGTAGTGCGCGCCGAAGTATAGCTCGATGAAGCCGTTGATGGCGGTCGGCGTGCAGCGCGGCATCTGGCTCTCATGAACGTACTCAGCCAGCAGCCAGTCTCCCGCAGGGAGGTACGGCTCGTCCACGCCAGCGGTAATCATCGCGTCACGGATACCCGGGTAGTGCAGGTAGGGGACTTCGACGCCCAAAGTCGGGTGCGGCCCAACGCCATCCGGCCCCTTCCACCAGCCCTTGGGGTCGCGGAACCAGTAGCCTTCCACCACCTTCTGCGCAGTGACGATGTTGTACTCGTCGCGCGTCAGGTCGATGTAGCCAGCGTTCTTGCTTCGTTTCCCTGGCATCAAACCTCTCTCTGGCCACGCTGGGCCTCGCAGTAGCGGCTACGCCGCAGGGCTACCATAGGTCTTCCAGCGCCGGCCGCTGCGGCAGATCGTCCAGCACGTGGTCGCCCTCAGTGTGGATGCGCGCGTGCAGCTCGGCCGACACGCCCATAGTACGCAGGCCAGCCAGGCTGTCCAGGCTGCGGCCGCCCATGCCGCGGCGGTCGATGTGGTGCAGGTGCTCGGGCAGGCCGCCGTCGGGCGAGAAGTCGGCCAAGGCCGCGGCGCGCTGTTGAACCATAGTGGAACAAATGTTGCAGTTGTAAGCATATATATCCTCAAACACGCCACTATTGTACACGATGCTTTCATTCTTGTCTAGAACATCGGTTCTGTGTATAATCGAAAGGAGCAAACCCATGCCAACCTACCCTGCCAACCTCACACCCAACCGCGCGGCGGTCACGTCCGCAGGAGTGCGTCCTATGTTCCAACGAGCAGTGAAGTTCGAGGCGCGGCTGAGGCTGGCCATCGCCGGCCCCAGCGGCTCGGGCAAGACTTACACCTCCCTGGCCATCGCCACCGCCCTGGGCGGCCGCATCGCCCTGGTGGACACCGAGCACGGCAGCGCATCCAAGTACGCCGACCTCTTCGGCTTCGACGTCCTCAACCTGGACGCCCCCTTCCACCCCGACCGCTTTGTCGAGGCCATCCGCGCGGCGCAGGCCGCCGGCTACCAGGTCCTCATCCTGGACAGCCTCTCCCACGCCTGGAGCGGGCCGGGCGGCGTGCTGGAGATCAAGGAGCAGCTGGCCAAGCGCCGGGAGTACAACGACTACACCGCCTGGGGGCCGGCCGGCGAGCTGCAGAACCGGCTGGTACAGGCCATCCTGCGCAGCGACCTACACGTCATCGCCACCATGCGCTCCAAGACCAGCTACGCCATGGACGAGGTAATCGAGGACGGCCGCAAGCGCACCAAGGTCGTCAAGCAGGGCATGGCGCCCATCCAGCGGGACGGCTTCGAGTACGAGTTCGATGTCTTCATCGACATGGACATCGACAACAACGCCATCGTGACCAAGACCCGCTGCCCGGCGCTGACCGGCAAGGTGTTCCCTCGCCCCGGCAGAGACGTGGCGGAGATCCTCGCGATCTGGCTGAAGGGCCAGCCGGCGCCGGAACCGCCGCCCACCGATCCGTCTGGCCAGGGTCATGACCCGGCGGGTGGCGGCAATGGGACCGGCGGCGGGGGCAGCAACGGCCACACCTCAGGCGGCAACGGCACAGCGCCTGTCGATCCCCAGGCCGAGGCAGGTCGCCGGCTGCGGGCCAGGCTGGAGGCCATGGGCATCGACATGAGCGGCTCCACCACAGTGACCGCCGCGCTGGCCGGCGTCGATCAGCCGTGGGCAAAGCAGGCGGTGGGCCTGATCAAGCAGAAGGACTGGGCTGGGCTGCTCCAGCTGGAGCTGGCCTAGCCAACGCGGAACCTTTAGGTTGAGCTTGTCGAAACCAGTTCCGAGGAGCTTGCCCTGGTCTTCGGAACCCTTGGGTTGAGCTTGTCGAAACCGGTTCCGACCATTGCGCCGGCCGATGGCGCACCATCACCCCAAGGAGGCTTACGTGAAGCAATACGAAACTCGAACCGAGTACATGGACGCCATCGCCCGCGCGCTGGGCCTGGGCGACAGGGACGACCTGTCCTTCCCCCACCGGGACATGCTCCAGGTCGAGAACCACAGCCGGCTGGCCCCCATCCTGGACATGATCGAGATCGCGGCCGGCCGGCGCGAGCAGCAGGCCGCCGCAGATGACGCCGAGGTCCTGAGCGAGAAGCTCATCGCCGTCGGCCAGGTGCTTGAACACCACCGCGACAGCAAGGTCAAGGCCGTGCAGACCCTGATCGAGGAGATCGAGGCTGTGCTGGAAGGAGAGGAGAGCGACGATGCAGACCTTCCCTAGCCTCGACGAACTGCTGCTGAACCCGGTAGTAGCGGCCGCTGCGGTGGTGGCCGCAGTCAACGTCATCAGCTACGCGGCCGGCGGGGTAAAGCCCACCTGGCTGGCAGTGGTCACAGCGCTGGGTTACATGGTCGGCGGCTACCTGGTCACCGGCCGGACTGCGCCTGACGACCTTTTCCTGGCCGTGGTCTACGCCCTGTTGATCGTCGCGCCGCTGGCCCACGTGGATGGCGCGGTGTTGCACCGACTGTTCGGCAATCCAGTGGCGCGTCAGCTACGTATTGTCGGCGAACCGGGACCGCGCAGCCTGTTCCCGGAGTGGTTGTAACCGGATAACCAAACACAAAGAGCTGGCGTCGGACGGAACACCCTTCTTGCGCCAGCTCTGTGCTTCAGGAGACCCCCCGCATGAGCACCCTAACCTCCATTGACATTGGACTGATCACCGCAGCAATCCAGATCCGCAAGACGAGCGAGCCGGGAGTGCAGCGCATGATGCGCAGTCTGCGAGAACGCGGCTACCTGGATCGCTACCCCATTGCCGTTGCGCCGGCAGCGGACGGCTTCAAGTTGCTCGACGGCAACCACCGGGTGGAAGCCGCGCGCCGATTGGAGATCTCAAGGATACCGGCCCAAGTCTACGAAGACCTGACGCCCAACGACGAGTACCGCATCGCCTACGAGAGTAACGCCGGCCATGACGCCATCGTGCCGCAGGACTGGACCGACAACGCCGAGTTCATCTGGAGTCTGGCCGGCCTCGGCAAGACGCAAGCCGAGATCGCCGAGATCATGCGGTGGAGCCGCGGGCAGGTGAGCAACTATGTACTGCTCAAGTCGATATGCCTGGAGGCTTGGCAGTTGATCGTTGCCACAACGAAAGCGAAGTTTGTGGCAAGTGATGCCGAACCTACTGTGGCAGCAAATGCCACAACTGTGGCATTCACCGAGGGTCTCCTCCGTTCAATCACCTGTCTCACTGACGAGCAGCAGCTATGGCTGGTCAAGAGCCTGGCCGCCGGCAAGATGGACAAGGCCCAGTTCAAGGCCGCAGCCGAGAAAGCGAAGGCGCGCAACGGCTGGCGGACCGAGGCTGCGCGCCGGCTGAAGGACTTGCCAGACGAGTACCTCCAACGAGCCTATGACAGGATCGACAAGGGCGCGTTTGACAAAGAAACGATGCCATCGGAAGCTTTCGAGAAGCTGATCCAGCACCTGCTGAAGGACTATGCCAACATGATCAAGCTCACCTTCCACACGGCCAGCGCCGCGCAGTTGCTCGACATCCTGGAACCCAACAGCATCGACGTGATCCTGACCGATCCGCCCTACGAGCGCGAGTTCCTACCGGTCTACGAAGACCTGGCCAAACTGGCCGCGCACGCACTGAAGCCAGGCGGTTCGCTGGTGGTCATGGTCGGCCAGTCGTACTTGTGGGAGATCATGGACCTGATGGCGCCCCACATGCGCTATCACTGGACATTGTGCTACCTGACGCCGGGCGGCCAGGCCGTGCAGCTATGGCAGCGCAACGTCAACACCTTCTGGAAACCCGTGTTGTGGTATGTCAAAGGCGAGTACAACGGCAAGTGGCTGGGCGACGTGGCCAGAAGCAACGTCAACGACAACGACAAACGCTTCCACCATTGGGGCCAGTCCGAAAGCGGCATGGCCGATCTGTTCGACCGCGTCGCCAACCAGGGCGATGTCATCCTCGATCCTTTCCTCGGCGGCGGCACCACAGGCGTCGTGGCCGTCTCGTTGGGCCACGAGTTCATCGGCGCCGACATCGATCCGACAATCGTTGAAACAGCCCGCCAGCGCATCCAAGAGGCGCGCAATGGCCGGTAAGGTCTACACGCCGATG
The DNA here is from genome assembly GCA_021463315.1 of Caldilineales bacterium. Lineage (GTDB taxonomy): Bacteria > Chloroflexota > Anaerolineae > JAAEKA01 > JAAEKA01 > JAAEKA01. The sequence goes on from JAJTXO010000002.1 coordinate 13,257, forward strand.
GGCGACCTGTTCGAGAGGATCAGCTATGAGCTGGAGCAAGCTCTGGTCCCGGTGCGCTTCGGCCTTGGCCACCGGCAGTTGGTTGCCGCTGCCCTCGTCCGACTGGGCGTCCAGCCAGACGCGCAGCAGAGCTACGATTGGAAGCGGCAGATCGAAGACGTGCGCGAGAAGATGCTGACGAGACGTCGCTTTGGCTGCTTCTACCTGGGCGCGCCCCATTGTCTGGCCGCCAAGCAATGGTGGTTCATCCCCTCCCTGGTCAACTCACCGTGGGAGGACGAGATCGTCATGACGCCGCGCGTCGGCTCTGGCGCAGTGAAAGAGATGCGGCTTCGCGCGCCGCACATGGTGCAGAAACACGCCACATCCGCCGACAGGCTGGCAGAGGCAAGAGCCAGGTCAACCATCATCGAACCAACCATCCAGGACTACTTCCGCAGAAACTGGCCCGACTTCTACCGCGAGCCCGCCAACCAGGGCAGCTACACCGAGCCGTGCGACCATGACTTCCGCCTGGTCTTCGGTGGCCATGACTGGAAGATCGACGTGAGCGGCCAACGACTGAACGGCGCCTAGGGCAATCCGGGCGGCGGCAAGCGCGCGGTCGATTGGCACCTCCTGGCTACCATCGACTATGAAACGTCCGTCTGCTGGCGCGGCGTTGTGCCAGGAAACCGCTACCACGATGTGATCCCCATCGAAGCGGCCTGGTCTCCCAAGAAGTTCGTCGTCCTCCTCAACTGCTACCGCGCTGGTCTCCCCTATGACCTGTTGCGCTTGGCGGCAATCTCCCCATGACCAACCACCTGGCGCTGCCCAAGCACTGGCCAAGGATCAGCACCGAGGCGATCCGCACGGAACATACCCTCCAGTTCTTCGTCCACCTGCGCAGGAACTGGACGCATCTGCAACCAGAGCAGCGCGAGAGGTTCCTGCTGCAAACAGCAGCCCAACTGGACGCATGGGCAGCTCAGCTGCGCAGTGAAGCTGCCAACCAACGCTTGGTATCCCACCCACCCGCCCACCTGCCCACCGACTCAACCCACACGAAGTCACCGGCCGCAGCGCACCCGACCATCTGTTCCTGGCAGTAGTGTACGCGCTGTTGATCGCTGCGCCGCTGGCTCACGTCAACGGCGCGGCGCTACACCGGCTCTTAGTAACTATCCGCAAACAAGTCCGCGCTTTGGCCGGTCTCCTGACCGAGCCTCGCGCGTTCTCGCTCTGGCCGGTCTTTGCGCAGCACCCCGGAGTGGGCCTGACCGAGCCAGGTGGTCGATACTACCCGACGCACCCTCAGGATCGCCCTGAAGTGCAGCAAGGAGATGCCCGATGAAGATACCCTGTTTGACTCCCATCAGACCGGCGCTAATTGCTCTTGTGTTGGCGCTGATGGCAGCCAGCCTGTTGCCGGCCAGTCATGCGGGCGCGCAAGCGCCGGAACTGGCGCCCTGCGGCCCGCCGCCCGCTGCCGCCAACTGGACTATCAACGTCAGTTGCGAGATCGGCGCAGGCGCCATCGCGCCGATGAACGTGGCCATCACCAACAACGCGACTGTGACCATTTTTGGCGGCCGCTGGCTCAACGTCGACTTCACCAACTTCTACCTGCGCATCCTGCCCGGATCCAAGCTGCTGATCCAGCCGGGCGCGCGGCTCTACACCCTGCCATTGGGCCATATCTTTCTCAACAACGCCGATGGAACCTTCGGCTACTACCTGAAACGGGTCGACGGCGCCGTGATGGAGTCGTACAATTCGACCTTCGCCTTCTACCCCGCCAGCACCATCAAGGTCGTGCAGCACCTGCATGCCATGCGCGCGGTAGACGCGGGCACGGTGACGCTGGGCGGCACCAACCTCAACGTCTGCTCCGGCGGCACCAACTGCACCGACAACGCCAACACGGCGGCGTTGTGCGGCGGTTCCATGGTGGTCGAAACGCTGCAAACCGCGCTGACCAACATGATGCGGCCCTCCAACAACCAGAGCACCAACGCCATCCAGGAGCTGTTCGGCAGCGGCACGCCCAGCGCCGGCCGCGCGGCCATGAACACGACGGCCTGGATCACGGTGGGCATGAGCAACTCCACTGCCTTGCAGCACAAGTTCGCCTGCGGCAACGTGGCCAACAATCCCTACAACACGCTGACTCTGGCTGATGCCGCCCTGCTCTATGAGGAGGTCATGACCAACGACGCGGTGCTGCCGGAGCCGACGCGCACGACCTTCGTCCAGATCATGCTCAACGAGACCAACGACGGGTCGCTGGTCACCGCGATCAACGCCATCGTCGACCAGGAGGCCGCGCTGATCGAGATGCCGGCTGCCGACATCCAGGCCTTCAAGAACGGCGTCCAGTTCGCGCACAAGGCCGGCAACATCGGCACGGCCTACGAGTCGGACGCCGGCTGGGTGAGCCTGCCGGTCAACGGCGGCGCGGATGCCCGCCAGTACGTCTTCGGCCACTTCTTGGACGCGGCGACGGTCAACACCCTGCCCAGCTTCGACGCACGCACAGCCGAGCTGCTGCGCACGGCGATACGGGAGTCGCTGCCGCTGTACTGAGCTTTCCGTATGCCCGTCCAAGGGCAATCCTGATAGCACTGCGCTGCCAACCCACCGGGCTGGCAGCGCAGCTTGTTTTCCACGCGCAGGGTCTCGCACGACGGTGTCACCACCCTTCATAAAATGTGTCGCTTGGTTGTGCAGGCTAGCGCCACGACCGTTCAGCCCTGTAGTTGCGTGCTTGTGCTCTGAAGTTCTGTAATCTTAATTCCAGACTCTACCTGGCAAGTGAATTATACTCAAGAAAATTTAGCCTATACTAAATATATATTTCGTCTACCCTTATTTTTGTCAGATGGAGGTGTTCTCAATGTCACAGAGTATGCGCCGGTTTCTCTCACGACGCGACTTTCTGCGTGCGGGCGCGGCAGGGGCAGCCGGCCTGGCAGGAGCCGCGTTGCTGTCGCAGCCATCCATCGCCCGACCATTAGCTCAGGGACCCGGCAGCGGTCACACCGACCACAGTCCATATGCCATGGAGCACGGCGCGGCGGGCATGGTGGGAGAGGTGGACAACGTTCGCAACGGGTTCGATCCGATGCAGATGCTCGTCGACTGGGACTACGGCCAGGTCAGCACACTGGCGAGTGGCCAGACGTTGCGCGAGTATTCCATCGTTGCAGTGGATAAGGACATCGAAATCGCACCCGGCGTCTTTTTTCCGGCCTGGACGTACAACGGCCGCGTGCCAGGGCCGACGATTCGCTGTACAGAGGGTGATCACATTCGCATCAAGTTCGTCAACGCCAGCGTACATCCCCACACACTGCACTTCCACGGCGTCCACCCCTTCGAGATGGATGGTGTGCCGGGCGCCGGGCCGGGCGAGATCGCCACCGGCCAGAGGTTCACCTATGAGTTCGATGCCGAGCCGTTTGGCTGCCATCTATACCACTGCCACGCCAACCCGCTCAAGCGCCACATCCACAAGGGACTGTACGGCGCGTTCATCGTCGACCCGAAGGCCGGCCGGCCACCGGCCAGGGAGTTCGTCATGGTCATGAACGCCTTTGACACCAATTTTGATGGCGAGAACGAGGTCTATGCGGTCAACACGGTTGGCCATGTCTACGCCCGTCGCCCCATCCCCGCCCAGGTCGGGGAGCTGATCCGCCTCTACCTGATCAACATCGTCGAGTTCGACCCCATTAACTCCTTCCACCTGCACGCCGAGTTCTTCAACTACTACGACCATGGTACGACCCTCGAACCTACGCTGCGCACGGTGGACACGATCATCCAGGCCCAGGCGCAACGCGGTATCCTGGAGTTTCGCTACCGCTGGCCAGGACAGTATATGTATCACGCCCACATCAGCGAGTTCGCCGAGCTGGGTTGGATGGGCAATTTCAACATCGTCCAGCCGGTGGACTTTCCGGCTGCGCTGGCCCAGGTAGGAATGGACGAGACCTGGGATCGCAGAAGCACGGGAGGCGCCACCGTACCCTGGCGCGGTGAGGCAGGATCATGAGTACAAAGACACAGGTTGAGCTATCACAGCGAGTTTCCGGCGCCGGCTGGCTGCTGGTTCTGGCGCCCCTATTGCTGCTGGGCATTATTCTGGCTCTTATTGTCACAACGGGTGGGGGTCTGCGCGAGCTGGCAGGACCACCGGTGGAAAAACTCACCGTCCAGCGTGTGATTCTGCCAGAGCCCGGCATGATCCAGATCGAGGTGATCAACGACGGCCCGCAGCCGGTCACCGTGGCTCAAGTGCAAGTCGACGACGCCTACTGGAGCTTCACGGCCGAGCCTTCCACCACCCTGCCGCGGCTGGGCAGATCTACGTTCACGATTCCCTATCCCTGGGTGGCTGAAGAGGCCCACGTGGTGCGGCTCGTCAGCGGGTTGGGCGCCACATTTGACGCCGAGATCGCGGTAGCTGTGGAATCGCCGCAACCTTCACTGAGCCTGTTCTTGCGCTTCGGTCTGGTGGGTCTGTACGTCGGCATCGTGCCCGTGATGTTGGGCATGCTCTGGTATCCCTTCATGCGCCGGCTGAGCAACGCCGCCATGAACTTCGTCCTCTCCTTGACTGTCGGCCTGCTGATCTTTCTGGCCGTCAGTACGTGGCTCGACGCCACCGAGTTCGCTGCGGAGTTGCCGGCTTTCTGGCAAGGCGTCCCCATGGTCCTCTTCGTCAGCCTGATCTCCCTGGGCACGCTGCTGGCATTGAGCAGCCGGCGCGGCGAGCGCACACCTCTCCAGGTGAGCTATCTCATCGCCCTGGGCATCGGCCTTCACAACCTGGGCGAGGGGTTGGCGATTGGTGCGGCCTTCAGCCTGGGTGAGGCTGCACTGGGCTCTTTCCTGGTGCTGGGTTTCACCTTGCATAATATCACCGAGGGGGTTGCCATTGCCGCGCCTGTGGTGCGGGTCCCGCCCGGGTTGAAGCACTTCGTTGCCCTGGCCGTGCTGGCTGGCGGGCCGGCTATCGTGGGCACGTTGCTCGGCGGCTACGCCTTCGATCCGGTGTTGGCAACGGTGTTCCTGGCCATCGGCATCGGCGCCATCGTGCAGGTCATCTGGGAAGTGGGCAAGATGGTGATCCGCGACAATGCACGCGCCGGGCGGCCGGCCGTCAATTGGATCACTTTGAGCGGTGTGGTGGCCGGCGTGGCGATCATGTTCTTTACGGCATTCCTGGTAAAGTTCTAACCCATGTGCTCTTGAGGTGGTTTGGGCGAGCGAGGAAGTTCTCTGCCAGTCCTGGTTCTTCGGCGCTCGACTTATCCCCACAAGAGCGGCAAGCCTCAGACCGTAAGCACTTCCTGGAGCACCGGCAGTGTGAAGCTGATGCGTGTTCCGTAGTCCAGGCCGTTCGGGAGACGGCCCAGCGGACTTTCGGCCCATACCTGGCCGCCGTGAGTTTCGACCAGGTGCCTGACAATGGCCAGGCCCAACCCGGACCCGCCGCTAATACGGGTGCGAGACTCGTCGACTCGATAGAATCGGTCAAAGATGTGTGGAAGAGCCTCGGCGCTGATCCCGCCGCCAGTGTCGCTCACTGACACCAGCACTATCGCTGGCTGCTGGCCTCTCGGCGAACGGCCCGCAGCTTTCTCGTCACCGCGGACTCCTGCGTGCACAAGGATCTCTCCGCCGGCTGGCGTGTGGCGCAGCGCGTTCTCGACCAGGTTGGCGATCACCTGGGTGATGCGGTCGGCGTCAACCACGACTGGTGGCAAAGGCGCTGCATGCAGCTCCACCCGCAAAGCAATGCCTTTCTCCGCAGCCTTGGGCTTCAGCCGGGCGGTTATCTTGCCAATCAATCGCGCCAGATCCAGTTCTGTCCGCTCCAATTTGAGCTGACCGGCCTCAGCCAACGAGAGCAGGTGCAGGTCGGCCACCAGGCGGCTCAGGTGGGTCGTCTCCTCGTACAGCGAAGCAACCTGTTCGGCGTCAAGAGGCAAGACACCGTCTTGAATACCCTCCAGGTTAGCCTGAAGCACGCTGATGGGAGTGCGCAGCTCGTGGGCTACATCAGCTACCAGTTGCCGGCGCTGGGCTTCAGCCTGAGCCAGACTGTCGGCCATGCGGTTGAAGGTTTGGGCTAGCTGACCGAGCTCGTCCTGCGAATGGGTTTCCACCCGTTGGGAGAGATCACCAGCGGCAATGCCACTTGCAGCGGCGGTCAGCCGGCGAATGGGGGCTGTGATTTGAAAGAACAACAGGCCACCCAGCACCAGGGCGATGGCTCCGGCCGCCAGCACTGCCAGCACGAGTGAACGGTTGACTCCGCTGAGGAATTCCCCGGCCGGAGTCGCGGGTAGAGTGGACGCGGAGGCCACAACCAGCACAGATCCAACCTGCTGCCCCTTGGCCCTAATGGGCGCGCCTACCGCCAACTGGTCTTGTGACAGGGTCGCGCCCATCAGTTCACCCGCCGAGTCCCGCAGCACGCGGCCTTCAGCATCGACCAGGATCAGGCGCTGGCCCATCATTGCCCAGACGTCCGCGCTGGAGCCGCCGGTGATGCCAGAACGGCCCATTGGGTCGTTTCCTCCCATCATGGTCCCGTCCATCATCATGCCCCCCTCCATCATCATATCTCCTTCCATCCACCAGCCACCCATATTGCCTGTTGGCGCCGCAAGGGCGTTGTCGATCCCCTGCCAACTGCCTGCGCTCTCGTAGTAGGCCGCCAGCGTCGGCGCCAGCCTTTGCGCCCAGAGTTGTCCGTTGCGGTCGGAGTACAGCCGGAATTGGCCCGTTGTGGCCCTGTTGGCCAGCAGCGTGGCGACGACAGCCAATACCAGAATAATGAGGGCAAACGCGCCTACGAGCTTGAAAAACAGGCTACGTAGCATCGTCCCACTCCTCCAGGCGGTAGCCGATGCCATAAACGGTCACGACGTAGCGAGGATGCTTAGGATCAGGCTCGATCTTGGCGCGTAGGTTTCGGATGTGGACGTCGATGGTGCGCTCGTAGCCTTCGTAGGGGTTATCCTGAGCCAGAGCCAAAAGCTGCGCCCGGCTCAGGGTGCGCCCGGGATGGCGAGCCAGCGTCGCCAGCAAGCTGAATTCAGTCGGGGTCAATTCTACCGGCTGGCCGGCCCGTGTTATCCGGTGCGAAGCGAGGTCCAAAGACAAGTCGCCGATGCGCAGCAACTCGCCGCCTTGCCCTGCATCCTCCACGCGTCGCAGCACGGCCCGCACCCGCGCCACGACTTCGCGCGGGCTGAAAGGCTTGGTCACGTAGTCATCAGCGCCGAGCTCCAGGCCAATCAGCTTGTCCGCCTCCTCGGCCCGTGCGGTTAGCATGATGATGGGCGTTCTTGACTCGCGGCGCAGAATCCGGCAAACGTCCAAGCCGTCGATACCGGGCAACATCAGGTCTAAAAGAAGCAGATCAGGCTTTTCGTGGCGAAACGTAGTCAGCGCGGTCTGGCCGTCATACGCGGCCACCACCCGGAAGCCGGCATGTTCCAGGTAGCCGCGCAGGGTTTGCACAATCTTAGATTCGTCGTCCACAACGAGGATGGTCTTGGCCATTGCTTATTCGCGCCTCACATTCTACTTCAAAGATGCACAAAGGCCGCATGGACAATCATATTCCATGCGGCTCTGGCGCCAAATTCGCTCCAGCCGGGTGAGCGGATATCTCGCTCGTTGTCGAAAGGGCCTTATGGGGCTTGATGCCAGACTTGCCCCGTGTATCCATTCACGCCGAGTCTACCGGCCGGCTTGTCGTCCTTCACCACGTCAAACGTGTAGTGACCACAATAGATTTGCTGGTTCTCGCCCAGGCTAGTGCCCGGCAGGTTGTCAGCCAGGTACTGCTCTGCGTTGATCCGGGCCTGTTCGAGGGATATCGGCAGTGTGCTCGCCGAGCCCCAGGCTCCGGCCATCGGACAACCGGGGGGTACTGTGCCGGTAATCTCTGTTCCTGTAGACCAGGCGCCGCCCATCATACCCGAATTGTATGCCCCCTGGCCCATGCCGCGCATCCCGCCCATGCGCATCATGCCGGGACCTGCACCGTACATCATGCCCTGGCCCATCATTCCCGTACTTGCGCCGTACATCGAGCCGTGACCCATCGTGCCTGGACCCATGCCATAGCACCCGGCGCCATAGTATTGGCGAGTGGGAGTGGCGCCCTGCGCCATTGCAGAGCCGGCCAACAGAGCGATTGACAACACACCAGCAAAGGCGAAGACCAGCAACAGCTTGAAATACTTGTTCATCTTGATACTCCTTCGTTTGAACGTGTTCGTCGATTCTTATCAACGGTCATCTTCAGTATGGCGAAAGATTATTAAGAAGTTGTTCAGATCCGTACAAAGACCTGAGTAGACGTCTGTATGGTATGTGTGCGTCGCGGTTTTAAGACCGCAACATCCGCAGCCCGCTGCCGATCACGACGAACTCGCTGATCTCGTGCGCCAACACCGCCGCCGGCAGGGTAAGCCAGCCGGCCACAGCGCCGATCACCAAGACGCTGATCACGACGACCGACAGAATCAGGTTCTGCTTCACCACCGACTGGCTGCGCCGGGCCAGGTGCAGCGCGTAAGCCAGTTTCTCCAAATCGTCGGCCATCAGGGCTACGTCGGCCGTCTCCAGCGCCACATCCGTGCCGGCTGCCCCCATTGCCACACCCACTGTGGCCTCAGCCAGGGCAGGCGCGTCATTGACCCCGTCGCCCACCATGGCAGTGTGCCCGTAGCGTTCAGACAGCTCGCGCACCTTGATGGCCTTATCCTCTGGTTTCAGGTCGGCATAGAACTCGTCGATGCCCAACTCACCAGCAATCGCCTGGGCCGTGCGCTGGTTGTCACCGGTCAGCATGAAGACCTTTTCGATTCCTGCACCGTGCAATGCCCCAATCGCGGTGCGGGCATTCGAGCGTATGTTGTCGCGGATGGCGATCAGTCCCCACGGCGTCTGTTCATCGCCCAACACCACCACGGTCTTCCCCTCGCTCTGCAGGTGGTTTATATCATCCCAGGCGTGGTCCAGGGAGATGCCCAGCTTCGAATGGAACAGGTCCGGGCTTCCAATGTAGACCGTGCGCCCGTCCAGGCGAGCGGACGCGCCAGCGCCTGTCAGCGAGCGGAAGCCGGCCAGTTCAGCCGGCTGGACACCCTGCGCCTGCGCATGTCGGACGACGGCCTGTGCCAGCGGGTGAGCGCTGCGCCGCTCGATCCCGGCCGCCACCGCCAGCAGGTCCGTCTGAGAGTTCGCCAACCGGTTCGCATCCTGGCGAAGGACAATCACATTCGTCACCTCCGGCTCGCCGCGCGTCAATGTGCCGGTCTTGTCCATTGCCACCACGGTCACCCTGGCCAACTCTTCGACATAAATGCCACCTTTGATCAGTACGCCCTGGCGCGCGCCGGTGCCGAGCGTTGCCACCAGGGTAATCGGAATGGAGATGACCAGGGCGCAAGGAGCGGCTGCAACGATGAATACCGTGGCGCGGGTGATCCAGGTTGTCCAATCGGCGCCGAAGACCAGCGGCGGAATCACGGCGACCAGAAACCCAATCATCAGCACGATGGGACTATAGCGCGCCCCGAAGCGCTCGATGAAGCGCTGGCTCTTGCCCTTCTTCTCCTGAGCCTCTTCGACCATGTGGATGATGCGCGCGATAGTGTTGTCGGCAAAGGTCTTGGTAGCGCGCACTTCCAGCGCGCCCTCGCCGTTGATGCTGCCGGCGAAGACAGGATCGCCCGGCTGTTTCTCCACCGGAACGCTCTCGCCGGTCACTGGGGCCTGGTTGACGCTGGAAGCGCCGACCAATACTTCGCCATCGGTGGCCATCGCCTGTCCGGGTTTGACGATGAACACGTCCCCGACGAGCAATTCATCGACTGGAATCTCGCGCTCGGTCCCGTCCCTGCGCACCAGGGCAACCTTCGGCGCCAGATCCATCAAGGCTCTGACCGCTGCGCGGGTTTTCTCCTCCGTATAGCCTTCGGCTGCCTCGCTGATCGAATACAGAAATACAAGCATAGCGCCCTCAGCAGCGAGGCCCATGGCCGTTGCCACCACTGCCGCCACGCCCATCAGCAGCTCGATGCCGATCCTGCGCTCGAAGATCAGCTCTTCGATCGCTTCACGCCCAAAGTAGTAGCCGCCGATCAAGATCGCGGCGATGAAGAGGATCAAAGAAACCGGTTCTGGCGCTCCAGCCAGCTCGATCAGCCAGCCGCTCAACAACAGAACGCCCGACGCAACGGACGTTAGCACCTTCGGGTTGCGCCAGGGCTTCGGTTGCCCGGCCATCTCCATGCCCTTTTGGGTTGGGAAGCCCAGACTATCGAGCTTCTCTTTCAGCGCTTCCGGGTTGGTCCGAGCTGGGTCAAAGGACAGGGCGACTTTGGCCGACTTGGGGTAAACCTTCAACTCCGTCAAGCCGGCGAATCCGGCCAGGCCTCGTTCGATGGTGGCCGCGTCGTGCTCGCAATCGAGGTTGGCGACACGGACTTCGAGTTGCTTGGTCGAAGCGTTCATGGCAGCCTGCTTCCTTGTGTGCCGTTCACCGCAGCATAGCGCGTACATTCATACACGCCGCGCGCTACATCAGCCAGCAGAGACTCCGCCAATGCGATCAACTCATCGACGCGATCATCGCTCAACCTATAGAGGACACGGCGGCCCTGCGGCTCAGCTGTCACGAGACCGCAATCGCGCAGACACCCCAGGTGGTTGGACACATTCGATTGCGAAAGGCCCGTAGCCGTAACCAGCTCGCTCACCGTGAGAGGGCCGCCTCGCAGGGTATCCACAATGCTCAGTCGGGACGGGTCGCCCAATCCCCGAAAGAGCTTGGCCTTCACAGCCAGACCCGTGGAATCAGTTGTGAACAGCATGGTGTGCTCCTAATATCATCGTATCATCAATCACTGATATGATACTAGGTTCCTCTGCATTTGTCAATCGGCAATCGATGCGGGGAAATGATTTCGCGCAGGTAGCACTCTGGCGGCAAATGGATCCAGGTGAGCCGAACAATTGTAGGTATTAGCCGGCAGGCCGGCAGTAAGCGCGTCCGTTTGACATCTGGCGATCTACGAATAAAATACATGAGCAAATGTTTATGCGTCGCGAGTCTGATGATCATGAATCCTTCGAGCAAACCGCTAGCCAGTTGCAGTGACGGCCACGACGACGAGACGGTGGCGCGCGCTGTCCAGGAGCACCTGCTGGACGGCATCACCGCCAGTCACATTGCCGAAATCTTCGCGGCTTTGGCCGACCCCACCCGTGTACGCATCATTGGTCTGTTGACCCATGTCGAGCTATGCGTCGGCGACCTGTGCCTGGTTTTGGGTATGAGCCAGCCGGCGGTGTCGCACCAACTGCGCGTGTTGCGCAATCTACGTATCGTCGCCGCCCGCAAGGACGGCCGTCACGTGTTCTATACCCTGGTTGACGAACACGTCCACGACCTGTTTCATCAAGGCCTCGCCCACGCCACGCACGTATAGGGTGGCTTTTGTCGGCGCCGGCAATCACTCCACGACAACCTTTCGAGGTGGTGCAAGACCTACCCTGATTTTTGACCCAAAACATCCATGATTACTTATGTGTTTATGAGATGAACTACGATGGAAAAACTCAAACTCAATCTGCCCCTTTTATTACCTCACGTTGATGACACTGACCAGTGCATAGCGTTGCTCACGGAACGGCTGGTGACCGTGCGCGGGGTAGATCAGGCTCATATCACCCGCAACAACGGCGCTGCCGAGCTATGCCTGCACTACGACCCCAACCTGGTTTCGCTGGACCGCATCCGGCGCTTGGCCGAGGAAGCCGGCGCCGAGATGACGAACCGCTATCGACACGAAACCATCCCGGTGTTCGGCATGGACGCTGCCGATGCAGCCGATAGCTTGACGGGTGTGCTCCAAGAGCTAGAGGGCGTGCTGCACGCGCAGGTCAGCTATGCCGCCAACCTGGCCTTCGTGGCCTATGACGCCGAGGTGGTATCGCGCGGGCAGATCGATCAGGCTTTGCGGCGCATGGGGTATTCGCTGGCGGCGCCAGGTTTTGCGACGCTGCCAACCCAGCGGGAAGAACATGCAGGGCACGACCACGGCAGCGCCCCAGCGTTTTTGTCCCACTGGATGCAAGAGCGTTGGACGTTGATCCTGGTGGCGCTGGCCGGCGGCTTTTTGCTGATCGGCTGGTCGGGCGAGCGCTTCTTCGGTCTGCCCGAGCAGGTTGCCCTCCTGTTTTACATTCTCTCTTATTTGGCTGGCGGCTACGACATCGCCACACACGCCGTCCCAAGCCTGCTGCGCGGTAAGTTCGACACCGATGTACTGATGCTGGCCGCAGCGGCCGGCGCGGCTGTTCTAGGCGAGTGGACCGAAGGCGCGTTCTTGTTGTTCCTCTTCGCTCTGGGCCACGCCGGCGAACACTATGCGCTGGACCGGGCGCGCAACGCCGTCAATGCGTTGGGCGCGCTGATGCCAAAGACAGCGCATGTGCGTCGCGGCGAACGAATCGAGGAGACACCTGTGGAGAACTTGCAGGTGGGTGATGCCGTGTTGGTGCGAGCAGGTGACCGTATTCCCGTGGACGGTGAGGTCGTGCAGGGGGAGAGTTCTGTCGATCAGAGCCCGATCACAGGCGAGAGTGTACCTGTGCATAAGTCGGCAGGAGCAGAGGTCTTCGCCGGGACTATCAACCAGACTGCCGCCCTTGACGTGCGCGTCACCCGCTTGGCGCGCGACAACACGTTGAACCGCGTGCTCCAGATGGTGCAGGAAGCACAGGGCCAACAAAGCCCTACGCAACGCTTCACCGAGCGCTTCACGGCTCGCTTCGTCCCGGCCGTGCTGATCCTGGTGCTGCTGGTGGCGGTTGTACCGGCGCTGGTCGGTTGGATGCCCCTCAGCGACAGCTTTTATCGGGCCATGCTGCTGCTGGTGGCGGCCTCGCCATGCGCCCTGGCCATCGGCACACCGGCGGCCGTATTGGCCGGTATCGCACAAGCCGCGCGCAACGGTGTGCTGATCAAGGGCGGCGTCCACCTGGAAAACCTGGGCGGGTTGAGTGTGATGGCCTTTGACAAGACCGGCACACTGACCGAAGGACGTTTCCAGGTTACCGACGTGGTCCCGCTCGCCGGCGCCAGCGCCGACGGTGTGTTGCGCCTGGCCGCGGCTGTCGAACAACAGTCCAGCCACCCTCTGGCCCAGGCCGTGGTGCGGCATGCGGAGGCGCAGGGGCTGGTCTGGCCGGCAGCTGCCGGCATCGAGAATCTGAGCGGTCGCGGTGTGAGTGGCTTGGTAGAGGACCAACCCGTTTTGATTGGATCACTGCGCCTTTTTCAGGAGACCGACGGTCCTGGGGTGGATGGAGATATCACGCAGGCAATCTGGCAATTCGAGGCGCAGGGTAAGACAACTATGTTGGTGGGCGCGGCTGGTCGGATACAGGGCATTCTGGCTCTGTCCGACACGCCGCGGGCAAACGTGGAGGAAACCCTGAAGGCGCTTCTCGACCAGGGAGTGCGCAAGCTGGTAATGCTGACCGGCGACAACGAGCAGGCAGCCTGGCGCATCGGTCAGGAGGTGGGTGTGACCGACGTGCGGGCAGGTTTATTGCCTGAACAAAAGCTGGAAGCCATCAAGTCCCTGGCGACTGAGCATGGTCAGGTGGCCATGATCGGCGATGGCGTCAACGACGCACCGGCGCTGGCCGCCGCCACCGTCGGCATCGCTATGGGCGGCGCCGGGACGGCCGTCGCTCTGGAAACGGCCGACATCGCATTGATGGCCGATGATCTGGGCAAGCTGCCTTTCGCCGTGGGCCTCAGCCGGGCCAGCCGGAGGGTTATTCGCCAGAACCTGGCGACCGCCTTGGGCGTAATTGCCCTGTTGATGGTGACGTCTGTGTTTGGGTTGGTCCAACTGAGCGGCGCCGTGGTATTGCACGAGGGCAGCACCATCGTGGTGGTGCTCAACGCGCTGCGTCTGCTGCGCTTTCGCTAGTTCAAAGGGTGCTCTCATCGATCAGGGCGAGCACTGACCACGAGGTAGCTATCCTTGGCATGTTGTCGCCTAGTACGTTCAGGCGATCAAAATCGGTACCTTCGCGGCCCTTCGCGGCTTCGTGATCCACACACCTCCAACGTATTGACCATCTGACAATTCTGGCTATGATAGGCGGCATGAAGCGCCTGCCTTTTGCACAGACCACAGATGCGTGGCCTGCCTGGTGAAGCGACGTCCGCCAGGCAGGCTCGTGGCTGGCGTTTGTGGTTTGGCTGCTCTTTGCAGCGCTGGGCATCGGCCTGGCTGTGGCCAGCGTGCCGGCCCGCTTCGGCGAGCTGGTGGCCAACACCGGCCAGCTTCTGCAGCACCGCCCGCACTCCCTCGGCGCTCTCGTCCTGGGGCATCAGCTCGCTCAGCGTCACCCGTCGCCGGGTGTCCTGGGCGCCTTCGCCCAGCTCGGTCAGGCGCAGGAAGATGTTGCGGGCGATGGTCTGCTGCTCTGGCGTCAGCTGGCCGTACACCTCGTCGGCGGTCTTGGTGATGGCGCCCTGCATCCGGCCCGAGGCCGCATAGCCCGCCAGGGTCAGGCTGCGCCCGGGCCGCCGCTTCCAGGTCTCCAGCAGAGCGTGGGCTAAGAGCGGCAGCGCGCCAGGCTCCTCGCCCACATCCTGCAAGAGGACATCCACCAGGCCTGGCTCCAGCTCCCAGCCGCCCCGCTTGGCCGGCTCCTCGATGGCCCGTCACAGCTCCTCCTGGCTCATAGCGCCGATGTAGCGCTGGTAGCCATCCAGGGCGGACCGTAGGTTCTCGAACTCGGCGCAGTTGGCAAAGAAGTCGGCCCGCAGCGTCAGCACCACTGTCACGACGCTCGCCGCCGGCGCGCACGGCGCGCCCTCCTCGGGACAGGCGGCCATCAGCAAGCCATCCACGAAGGCCTTGCGCTGGGCCTTGTCCTTGCTGAGGGTGAACAGCTCCTCGAACTCGTCCACTACCAGTAGCAGGCGCTCACCTGCGTTGGGCCTGCTCAGCAGGCGCCGGGCATACAGGTGCAGGCTGCGGGGATCCTGGGCCAGGTCGTCGATCAATGTCGCGGTTGCGCTCACCGACTCGCTGTCCCGAGTCAGGCTGGCGGCCAGGCTCTGCAGGGTGCGCGCCGTGGGGGTGATGACGTGCACCGCCCAGCGCGCGCTGCCCTTGGGCAGCTGCGTGCTGTGGGCCAGCGGCTTGCCTCCCTGCAGGGCGGGGATCAAGCCGGCCCGCACCAGCGACGACTTGCCGCTGCCCGACGCGCCACCACGGCCAGCAGGCTCTTCTCCCTCGGGTATCCTGCCAGCTCTGCGGTCAAGGCATCGCGGCCGAAGAAGTTGGGGGCATCGGCCACGTCAAAGTATTGCAGGCCCTTGTCGGGGGAAGTACCGGGCGCAGGCGCAGTATCTTCGATGCCGGGTACGTCAAACAGCTTGCCATCCGGCGCCCGCATGTAGAGCACCGGGTGGCCCAGTCGAGGGTGCTTGAAACCGCCAGGCTAACGGCTTTGCGCGCCTCGGTTACGGCCGCATCCACCGGAAGCCCGTCGGCCAGGGACTCGTAGAAGACCCGGGACAGCTCTACCGCGGCTTGGTCGGTGATGGCAAACTGCATGGCCAGAACAGCTGGCAAGCCTTGCCTCACCAGGGTGGAGGCGGTGCTGGAGAAGATGTCTTCGCCTCCCTTGGCCCCCTCGCAGGCGTTGAGCACGGCCAAACGCAGATCGCGCTGGTCGGTCAGCAGGCGTCCCAGCTCTGCTGCTCGCAGGGATTGCACTTTGCCTTCGTCATCGGCCAGCATTACCAGGCTCTGGTCCGTCTTCGTGTCGAACGCGCCATGGCCGACAAAGTGGAAGATGTGCCACGGTCCACGGCGCATGGCCTGCTACAGATCGCGCCGGGTCTGGCCGGGCAGCCACACCAGTTCAACCAGGCCGCCGGACATCAGACCTGCCATGGTGTGCTCGACGCGCGCCTTCTCACGATCAACGTCGAGCCTGGGCAGATCGCTGGGACTGGCAATCATGCCGAGGATGCGCAAGGGAGGCGCCACCTCCAACGGCTGAGGCGGCTGAGGCAGCTCGAGGTGGCGAATGAGCGGGGTGTTGACGGAAAGGCAAACGTACTGGCCACACCGGGCGTCGTAGAGAAACTCCCAGGCAGGGCCGCCAACGCCGGCGAGGCGATGCGCAGTTTCACGCGCAGTCCCTTGTGGCTTTCTGCGGCTTTAGCCAGGCTTACGTCATACAGGCTTCGAGCCTCGCCAGAGATCAGTGCGTCGAACAAAGCCTTTCCGAAGTCCTGGACGGCAAGGCCTTCCGCCAGACCCTCCAAGCGAGTTTCTAATTGTTGCTTGTCAAAGGGGAAATGCAGGGTCGCCCTCGTCTCACCGGCCGGCGAGCGTAGCACAGCCAAAGGGTATTCTTACCCCTGCCCGATGCCGATCTCCAGTTCGAAGCCGAGGTATGTAGAAGTCATGACCTTACCCTCGGTGCGATGTAGTGAAGCCGCAAGATGAGTCGCAAATAGCATACTATGACAACGGTCAGACTGCAATAACCTAGATCATATCCCGCTGAAGTTCCCCGAACGTCCGCCGCTGCGATCACATTTGTCCGAGGGAGGGTAATGGTAGGGGGGTAGGTCGAAAGTGAACCTACCCCCCCTGCCCCTGGCCCGTCTCTCTCCCTGCACCTGTTCGCTTGCGCCCGTGTAGGCAGGGGTAGGGGTGGGGGCTGGGGCCTTCTCGTCGACCCGGCGCGTCTGCCTGGCAGCAGGCCGTGGCCGTGTCGTTTCGCGTTCCCGGATGCTGGTCGGTACTGACAGCCAAAGGGGGCGTGGTA